>NZ_JALCZB010000170.1:0-4085 GCF_022690745.1 Anaeromyxobacter sp. SG64
CGCCGTTCCTCCTCCTGCGCGCCCTGGCCCGGCCGGCGGCGGTGCTCGTAGGCCTCGCCGCCGGCAAGAACGCCCGCTTCTCGAACCCGCCGCCGCCGCTCGACGAGATGGAGCGCGCGCTCTCCGAGTACGCGCGCGCCCACGGCGCGGGCGGCGGAGCGGCGACGACGACGGAGCTCATCCACGCGGTGTTCGAGTTTCGCGACAAGATCGCGCGCGACGTGATGGTGCCGCGCACCGACCTGGTCGCGCTCGACGTGGACACGCCGGTCTCCGAGATCCTCCGCATGATGGCGGAGGAGGGGCACTCGCGGATGCCGATCTACCGCGGGACCCTCGATCACGTGCTCGGCGTCCTCCACGCCCGCGACCTCGTCCCGATGCTCGCCCACCCGGAGCTCATCGTGCTCCGCGACATCCTCCGCCCGGCCCACTTCGTCCCCTGGTCGAAGCCGGTGGATCAGCTCCTCCGCGAGATGCAGCGCCGCCGGCTCCACATGGCGCTCGTGGTGGACGAGTACGGCGGCATCATGGGCGTCTGCACGCTCGAGGACGTGCTCGAGCAGATCGTCGGCGAGATCGGCGACGAGTTCGAGCAGGAGGAGGGGCGGAGCGTCGAGGTGCACGGCGACGGCACGTTCACGGTGCTCGGCGCGACGCCCATCTCCGAGTTCAACGCCGCCGCCGCCGCCGCCGTCCCGGAGGACCAGGGCTTCGAGACCGTCGCCGGCTTCCTCAACTCGCTCGCGGGCGCCATCCCCGCGAAGGGAGACCGGTTCTTCTGGCGAGGCTGGGTCTTCACCGTCGCGGAGGGCGACCCCCGCAAGGTGACGAAGATCCGCGCGGCGCGCATCAAGCGCGCGTGAGCGGGCGGGCTGCCCGGCGCTCGATCCACGCTGCGGCGGCGAGACGCCCGTCACGACGCGACCCGCGTGCGAGTGGCCGGGCGTGTGCGCCGTCCCTACCTCGTGACTCATGAAGGAACGGAACGGCGTCCGCATCGGGCAGCGCGTGCGGGACCTCGAGGGGAAATCCCTCGGGCGGGTGAAGCACGTGTACGACTGGGGCTTCGACGCGTCGAAGGGGTTCCCGATCCTCTTCCGCAGCGACTACGTGTTCCGCTACGACGAGGTGCGCGGCATGCGGGACGGCGCGCTCGTGATCGCGCGCACGGATCGCGACCTCATCGAGCTGGCGGAGGGCGAGATGCCAGCGTCCTGGCGCATCCCGGCGCCGCCCGGCTTCCCGGGGGTAGCGACGCCGCCGGAGGCACACGCGGTCTTCGCCGGGCTCGCGGCGGCGCGGGCGGCGGGGACGGCCGCGCGCGCGCAGCCGCTCGAGCCCGCCCCATCCACCGCGGCTCCCGTCGAGTCGACCCTCTGGCGCGCGGGGGACGGCGAGCTCGGCGCGGGCGAGGAGCGGCGCTACGCCGAGCGCCGGGGCCAGGGGAGCGACGCCGCTCCGCCCGTCCAACCGTGACGTGACGGTCTGACCGATCTCGGGCCTCGCCGCCGGCGTGGTCCGCAGCCGGTGTCCGCGCTATCTTGCGCGCCCATGACCGACGCCAAGACCCTCGCCCCGGTGAAGCCGTCCGGGGCGTTCCGCTGGCTCGTGCTCCTCGCGTGCAGCGTCGCGATGTTCGGGAACTACTACGTCTTCGACGCGCTGTACCCGGTCACCCCCTTCCTGCAGGAGCAGCTCCACTTCACCGACCAGCAGATCGGGCTCCTCGACACCGCCTACAACGTCGCGGCGCTGCTCACGCTCATCGGCGGCGGGATGCTCATCGACCGGCTCGGCACCGCGCGCTCCGCGGTGCTCTTCGGCGCCGTCGGCGCGGCGGGGAGCGCGCTCATCGCCTTCCTGCCCGCGCTCGTGCCCGGCTCGCCGGCCATCGCCATGGCGGCGGGCCGCTTCGTGCTCGGCGTCGGCTCGGAGCTCTTCATCGTCGCGGCGACGACCGTGGTCGGGCGCTGGTTCAAGGGGAAGGAGATCTCCTTCGCGCTCGCGGTGCAGCTCCTCATCGCCCGGCTCGGCTCGTGGACCGCCGACAAGTCACCGAGCTTCGCGAAGGGGCTCTTCCACGACTGGCAGCCGCCGCTCCTCCTCGCCGCCGCGCTCGGCCTCCTCTGGTTCGTCTTCGCGATCGTGTACGCCACGCTCGAGACGAGCGCGGCGCGCCGCTACGGCGTCGCGACCGCGGGCCACACCGACAAGCTCGTCTGGAAGGACCTCGTCCGCTTCAGCCGCGGCTACTGGTGGGTGGTCGGGCTCTGCGTGGCGTTCTACGCGACCATCTTCCCGTTCCGCACCTTCGCGAACCTGTTCTTCATCCAGGCGCACGGCGTCGCGCCCGACCAGGCCGGCACGCTCAAGAGCTGGCTGCCCGCGGTGTCGATGGTCGGCATGCCGCTCTTCGGGCTCCTCGCGGATCGCATCGGCAAGCGCGCGCTGCTCATGTCCATCGGCTCGGCGCTGCTCGTGCCGCCGTTCCTGCTCATGGCGTACACGCGGGCGCCGCTCGAGCTCTCGATGGGGATGCTCGGCCTCTCCTTCGCGCTCGTGCCGGCGGTGCTGTGGCCGGCGGTCACCTACCTCGTGCCCGACGCGCGGCTCGGCTCGGCGTACGCGCTCATGACGTTCTGCCAGCAGATCGGCTGGGCAGGGATGAGCTGGGGCATCGGCGCCGCGAACGACGCCGCGGGCGCGTCCCCGCAGCACCCCGCGGGCTGGCTCCCAGCGATGTGGATGCTCGCCGCGCTCGCCACCGCCGGCTTCGTCTTCTCGTTCCTCCTCTGGCGCGAGGAGCGGGGACCGAGCGCGCACGGCCTCGAGACGGCGGCCGGCGGCCACGCAGCGTGAACCGACCCAGATCACCGGGAACGCGCGGCCGTCAACAATTTGCCACCCGGATCCCGATCTCGTAAGCTGCGATATCTCCGCAAGATCCTGGGATCAGGACGGGATCTTCGACGGCGATGGGGCAGGGCGGGCGAATGGACGGGGTGGAAGGGGCGAAGACCATCGTCGAGCCGGAGGAGTTCCTCCGCAGCGCGCTCGAGAAGATCGTGTTCTTCGAGTGCCGCGTCTCCCAGCTCGAGAGCGAGCTCGCCGCGGCGCGCACCACCGCGGAGCGCGCGCGCGGCGACGCCGCCCAGGCGCGGCGGCGCGAGGTCGATCTCGAGCAGGCCCTCGCGGCCGAGCGCGGCCAGCGCGGCGACGCGCAGGCCCGGGTGGACGAGCTCGAGGAGCGCGTGCGGCTGCTCCAGGAGGAGCGCGAACGGCTCCTCGGCGGGCTCGTCGAGCGCGCGCGCCTGACCGGGGCCACCGGCGCCGACGGCGCGCCCGGCCCCGAGGAGGGCGGCGCGGACCTCGCCGGCTTCATCGCCGAGCTGCGCGCCGAGATCGAGACGCTCCGCGCCTGGAAGGCGGCCGCCGAGGCGGCCGGTCTCGGCCGCACGGCCGGAGTCGACCTCTCCGCCCCGGCGGCGCACGAGGCCGTGCCCGAGCGCAGGGCCTCGCCGCGGCAGGCCCTCGACGGCCGGACGGGGCCGGAGTCCGTCTCCATGGTCGCCGACCGCTTCGCCTCCGGCGGCCGCATGGGCCTCACCGCGCGCGACAGCGACCAGATGAAGGCGCTCCTCGGCACGCGCGCCGATCGCGCGCTCTACGAGCGCTCCCTGGACGATCTCTCCGCCCCCGAGGCGGGCCGCCGCCTGCGCGCCGTCCGCGCGCTGGAGGCGCTCGGCTCGAAGGCGGCCGCGCCGCTGCTCGCCGCCGCGCTCGGGCGCGAGCCGGAGGCCGAGGTGAAGGCCGCGCTGCTCGCCGCGCTCGCACGCTTCAAGGAGCCCTTCGCGGCCGACCTCGCGGCGCGCGCGCTCGAGGACGCGCGTCCGGCGGTGCGCGTCGCGGCGCTCGAGGCCCTCGCGGCCGTCGCGGCGGACGGCGCCGAGGAGCGGCTCTCCGCGGCGCTCGGCGATCCGAGCCCCATCGTGCGCCGCCGCGCGGCGATCCTCCTCGGGTTCGCCCCGGGCGGCCGCGCCGAGGAGGCCCTCGCCGCCGCGCTCTCCGACCCGGATCGCGGC
>NZ_JALCZB010000171.1:0-3965 GCF_022690745.1 Anaeromyxobacter sp. SG64
GCGCTCGCCGGGGCGCTGCCCGGCGCGCACCTCGCCGTCATCCCCGGGGCGGGCCACGCCCCCTTCCTCTCGCGCCCGGACGCGTTCGCCGCCGCGCTCGCGCCGCTCCTCGCCGCATGCGCCTGAACCCGGTCGACAAGCGGCGCGTCCGCGCCGCCTTCTCACGCTCCGCCGCGTCCTACGACGCCCGGGCCGAGGTGCAGCGCGCCGTGCAGGACCAGGTGCTGGCGCTCCTCGCCGGCGCGGCGCCGGGCGCGCGCCGCGTGCTCGACGTGGGCGCCGGCACGGGCGCGCTCCTCTCCCGGCTCCTCGCCGCGAGGCCCGGGCTCGCCGCCGCGGCCGTGGATCTCGCGCCCGGCATGTGCGGCGCCACGCGCCGCGCCGCCCCGCGGGCGGGGGTGGCCGCGGCGGACGCGGAGGCGCTCCCGTTCCGCGACGGCGCGTTCGATCTCGTGGTGACCACCTCCACGCTCCAGTGGCTGCCGCGCGTGGCGACCGCGCTCGAGGAGGCGCGCCGGGTCCTCGCGCCGGGCGGAGTCCTGTGCGTCGCGCTCTTCGGGGAGCGCACCCTCTTCGAGCTCCGCGAGGCCTTCCGCGACGCCTCCGCCGGGAGCCCAGCGCCGGTGCACCGCTTCCTCGCGCTCGAGGAGCTCGCGCGCGCGCTCGGGGCGGCGGGGCTCACGCTGGAGGCCACGCGCGACGAGGAGCTCGTCGAGCGCCACGCGGACGCGCGCGCGGTGCTCCGCGCCCTCAAGGCGGTGGGCGCGACGAGCGCCGTGCCCGGCCGCACCGGGCTCTCGGGGCGGCGCGCCACGCTCGAGACGATCCGGCGCTACGAGGAGCGGCACGGGGGCCCGGGCGGCGTGCCCGCGACCTACCACGTGCTGTACGCGATCGCCCGGCGGCCGGCGGCTACGTCCGCGTCGCCTCGAGCTCCTTCAGGCGCGCGCGCAGCTCCTTCTCCCGCTTGAAGCGGGCGGTCACGTCGCGGATCACCGCCGACGGCCCCAGGATGTGCCCCGACGCATCGCGGATGAGCTGGATCGTGAACTCGATCGAGATCGTCTGCCCGTCCTTGCGGATCGCCGGGACCGCCAGGACCTCCGTGCCGTAGCGGGTGACGCCCGTCTCCATGACGCGGTTCCAGCCGTCCCAGTGCCGCGCGCGGAGCCGCTCGGGGATGATGAGGTCCATCGACTTCCCGATGACCTCCGCCGCGCTCCACCCGAACATCCGCTCCGCGCCGCGATTCCACAGCCGCAGCACGCCGTCGCGATCCGCGAACAGGACGGCGTCACCCGTCTCCTCGATGATCCGCGCCGCGAGCGCGCCGAACCCAGGGTCGTCCATGGTGCCTCCGTCGCGCGAGCTTAGCCCGCCGCCCGCGCCGCACGGAGGCGGCGCCCGCCGGCCCGATGGGTGACGCCCCGCACCGGCGTCCCGCTATGGCTTGCGCGCTCCGGCGGAGCCGGGTGCGCCCGGCCCGCCCGCCTCGCGCTCCGCCGCGAGCCGCGCCCGCTCGCCGGGGCCGGCGTGCTCGCCGCCGCCCGTGTCTCCCTGCTCCTCGGCCTCGAACTCGGCTCGCTCCGCCTTGTTCAACGCGCGCAGCTGGTCGCGCGGGTCGTTCGCGTCGCGGCTCTCGCGGCTCTCGGCCATCGGGTCCTCGCTCTCCGCCGCCATCGCGTGGCGGCCGCACATCCACCTTGGAGACGCTCGTGCGCGGACGCACTACACCCCGCGCGCCGCGCCCGGGGCGCGCGCCTCACGCAGCGTGAGAGGGGTCGCCGCCACGTCCCGCGGTCGCCCGCCTTGTGGCCCTGCGGGGGCGCGGGCTAACATCCGCGGGATCGTGCCCCAGGCCGCACCCCAGGCGAGCGGCGCCGACTTCAAGCCGCACCTCTTCGGCAAGTTCTTCCTCCTGCAACGGCTCGCCGTGGGGGGGATGGCCGAGATCTACCGGGCGCGCGTCCCAGGGGCCGGCGGCTTCGAGAAGGAGCTCGTGGTGAAGCGGATCCTGCCCGCGCGAGCGCAGGATCAGGGCTTCATCAAGATGCTCGTGAACGAGGCGAAGCTGACCGTCCAGCTCACGCACTCGAACATCGCGCAGATCTACGAGTGCGGCAGCTTCGAGGGGAACTTCTTCATCTCGATGGAGCTCGTGAACGGCGTCTCCCTCAAGGAGATGATGGCCGCGTTCGCCAAGGCCGGCACGCAGCTCACGCCCGAGCAGGCGATGTTCCTCGTCCTGCAGCTCCTGCAGGGCCTCGACTACGCGCACCGGAAGACCGACGGCCAGGGCAACCCGCTCCGCATCGTGCACTGCGACGTCTCCCCGGACAACGCGCTCGTGTCGTACGAGGGCGAGGTGAAGCTCCTCGACTTCGGCATCGCGCGCGCGGCGACGAACCTCTCCAACTACAAGGAGGGGATGCTGATGGGGAAGCTCGGGTACGTCGCGCCCGAGCAGGCCTCGCTCGAGAAGCGCTGGGACCACCGCGTCGACCTCTTCGCGGCGGGGATCCTCCTCTACGAGCTCCTCACGAAGCAGAAGCCGTTCCCGAAGGCCACCGACGTCGAGTCCCTCGTCCAGGCGCGCAAGGCGAAGGTCGTCCCGCCGACCGCGATCGACCCCCGGCTGCCGAAGGACCTCGACGCGATCGTCGCCACCGCGCTCGCCTACGATCCCGACGACCGCTACCCCGACGCCCGCTCGTTCGCGGACGCGCTCGTGGACGTGCTGTTCCCCACGCCGCACTCGTCGATCCAGGATCTCCTCGCCAGCCAGATGAAGGCGGTGTTCGCGGACAAGGTGCAGCGCCAGCGCGCGGCCCGCGCCCACGACCCGCTCATCATGAAGGTCCTCACGAACGCGGCGGCGGCGGCCGGCGTGCTCCCGGGCGCGGCCGAGCAGACCCCGGTGAAGGCCTGGGAGCCGCAGGTCGAGGCCGCGCCCTCCCCCGAGCCGCGCCGCGCGCCCTCGCGCGCGCCGCGCACGCGGACGGTCGTGAAGGCCGGTGTCCGGCTGCGCACCGCCTTCCTCGTCGGCCTCGTGGTGGCGGTCGCCGGCTTCGCCGGGCTGCGCTACGCCGATCCCTGGCTGCGATCGGGCGTCCTCGTCGTGACCTCCGATCCTCCCGGCGCGGACGTCACGCTCGACGGCGCGCCGACCGGCCTCACCACGCCCGCGGTGATCGAGGACGTCCGGCTCGCGCGCCCCCACGAGATCGCGCTCGGCGGCGAGGGGCTCCGCGGAGTCACGCTCGCCACCCAGCCCACCCCGGGCCGGCTCGTGACGCGCGTGCACTCCGAGCTCGCCTCGGCGTTCGGCGCGCTCCGCGTCGAGAGCGATCCGCCCGGCGCCGAGGTGCGGTTCGACGAGCGGCCCGCCGGGAAGACCCCCATCACGATCCCGGGCGTGCGGCTCGACGAGCGCCACCGCATCGACCTCACGCTCACGGGCCACGAGATCGACCAGTTCGTGGTGCTGCCGGCGAAGGACGGGTCGCAGTTCGCGCGCAAGCTCGCGCGCCTCGACGGGGGCAAGCCGAGGCCGTGACCGCGGGCGCGATGCGGCTCGTCGTCGAGGACGAGGCGGGGACCCGCTCGACGGTGCCGTTCACCGGCGACGAGCTCGTCGTCGGCCGCGCCGCCGAGGGCGTCGCCGTGCGGCTCTCGGATCGCGACGTCTCGCGGCGCCACGCGCGGTTCCTGCGCGCGAGCGGGTCCGTTCACGTGGAGGACCTGGGGAGCCTCACCGGCACGCGGGTCAACGGCGAGCGGATCACCTCCCGCCGGCGCCTGCGCGAAGGCGACCTCGTCCAGATCGGGAGCTACGATCTCGCGCTGTTCGGCGAGGCCGTCACGGCGGCCCCCGGCTCGCCGCCGCCGCTGCCGCCCACGCCGCGCCCGCCGAGCGGCGAGACCCCGGCCCCGGCCACCGCCCCGGATCCTGCGGCGCAGCGCCC
>NZ_JALCZB010000172.1:0-3874 GCF_022690745.1 Anaeromyxobacter sp. SG64
CGGCGCGCGCGGGTGCCGACCCGTCGATGCCCAGCCGGAGCGCGCGGTGCGCCGCTAGTCCGACCAGAGCCGCTCCCCCGGTCAGCAGCCGAAGATGTGACGAATCCTCAGGGCGCAGCCCCCGTTCAACCGACCCGGAGCTCGAGGAAGTACTGGTAGGGCAGGAACGTCCGCTCCGCGGCGACCGCGAGCCCCGCCGCGCGCGCGGCGGCGAGGAAGTCCTCGCGCGACACCTTGTGGTCCGGCGGCGGTCCGACCGGCAGCTCGCCGGCGTGGAAGTCCACGTTCACGATCCGTCCACCCGGCGCCAGCCGCTCCGACAGCCGGCGGAGGTACCCCGGCCCGTCGGGGAAGTGATGGAACGTGTTCACGACGAGGATCGCGTCGCACGGCTCGGGCGGCAGCCCCTCGCCCTCGGGCGCGAGCAGCGGGTGGACGTTCGCGATGCCCGCCGCCCGCGCGCGCTCCTCGAGCAGCGCGATCATGCGCGGCTCGACGTCGATGGCGTACACCCGGCCGGACTGCCCCACGGCGCGGGCTAGGCGGAGGGCGAAGTAGCCGGGCCCGGCGCCCGCGTCGCAGGCGACGGCGCCGGGCCGGAGCCCCAGCGCCGCGACCACCTCGTCCGGCTTCTGCCACTCGACTCGCGACGGATCCTCGAGCCGCGCGAGGTAGGCGTCGAGGTCCTCGGGGTTGCCGTGGCGGTCGCGACCGGGCGCGTGGCCATGGCCGTGCCCGTGGCCTGCGCCGTGCGCGTCAGGGTGCTTCGGGGAGTGCGTGCTCATGCGCGAGGAGAGCCCCTGGCCGGTCCGGGAGATTCAGCCATGGGTGGCCGCGGACGCGTCGCGCCGCGGCTCGCTCGCCGGGGCCGGGCGCGCGGGGAGGAGGCGGCCCGGGCCGCGCAGGAGCAGCGCGAGCGCGACGGCGAGCATGCCGGCGTCGCGCAGCACCGTGAGCCAGGTCGCGCTCTCGTTGCCGCCGAAGCAGCCGCAGCGCAGGTCGATCCCGCGGAGCAGCGCCTGCGAGAGGCCCAGCGTGAACACCGCGAGGAGGCCGGTCGCGACCAGCGCGGCGCCCCGCGCGAGCCGCCCGGTGACGAGCAGCAGGCCGAGCGTGAGCTCGATCCCGATCACCGCCGCGGCGGCGCCGGGGACGAGCGTGGGCGGCACGAGCCGGTAGTTCGCGAGGTTCTCGGCGAACGCCGACATGTCCGGGAGCTTCGTGGCGGCGGCGTACAGGAAGGTCGCGCCGAGGCCGATGCGCAGGAGCGCGAGGAGCGGCTTCACCGGTGAGCCTCCGCGGGATCGTGGCAGGCGGGGCAGTAGCCGGACGTGCCGGCGCCCCCTGCCGCCACCCAGGCCGGCCAGGCGCCCTCGAGGACCCGCACGTCGGGGAGCCCCTCCCGCTTCAGCCGGTGCGCGACCTCGTCGGCGAGCGCGCAGGTGTAGTCGCCGTCGTACACGACGACGAGCGGGTACGCGCGCAGCGCCGCGACCGCGACCGCCTCGTCCGGGTGGCCGGCGGGCGGGAGGTGGACGGCGTTCGTGACGTGCCCCGCCGCGAACTCGCTCGCGCCGCGCGCGTCGGCGAACCCGGCCCTGCACGCGTCGCAGAGCCCCTTCGCCTCCTCGACCGCGATGCGCGGCGCCCTCGCCGCCGGGGCGGCGCCTGCCACCGCGCACATGCCGGTGCCGCTCTCCGCGGCCGAGTGGACGGGCCGTGCGAGGGCCGCCGGTCTCGGGCTCGCGGCGTTCCCGGCGAGCCCGAGGAGGGCTCCGGCGGCGACGATGAGAGCTGCCTCTGCGAGCATGCGCACGGGGCGATGGTAACGCGGGAGGGGGGATCCCGCGATCCCGATGCGCGGGTGCGCTCGCCGGCCAGGGCGGCTATATTGCGCCGCGCATGGGCGTCCCCGTCTTCGAGGTCTCCAAGGAGTTCACGTTCAGCGCCGCGCACCAGATCCGCTTCCACGGCGGCAAGTGCGAGCGGCTCCACGGCCACAACTGGCGGATCCGGGTCCACGCCCGCGCCTCCGAGCTGAACCGGATCGGCATGGTGATCGACTTCGCGGATCTGCAGAAGCTCGTCGGCGACATCGGCGGCCGGTTCGACCACCGGAACGTGAACGAGGTGCCGCCCTTCGACGAGGTGAACACCACCGCCGAGCTGCTCGCGCGCCACTTCTACGAGGAGGCGAACCGGGCGCTGCTCGAGCGCGAGGGCGGCCGCGTACGCGTGTCGAAGGTCGAGGTCTGGGAGAACGAGGGCTCGCTCGCCGTCTATCGCGAGGAGTGATCGCGGCGGGCGCGCAGCTCGCGCGCGATGTCCGCCCGGGCCCCGTCCCCGAGGAGCGTCCGCAGCGCCGGGAAGATGACCTCCTCCTCGAGCACGAGGTGGTGCGAGAAGTGCTCCCGGAGCGTGGCCACCGCGGCGATGAGGGCGGGGGCGAGCTCCTCGCGCCGTCCCGGCGAGGCGACGAGCTCCGAGCACACCGCCAGGACGTGCGAGACGGCGAGCGCGTGGCCGGCGTGATCGCGGTGCATCGTCACGAGCGCGGCGTCCACCTGCCGGTCGCGCCCGGCTAGGCGCGGCAGCACCGACTCCTCCTCGTCCTGCGCGTGCAGCGGGAGCGCCTCGGCGAAGTACTGCCGGATCCCGGCGGCCGCGCGGGCGACCTCCTCTGCCCCCATCGCGCCGGCCACCGCCAGCCGGTCCGCCAGCTCGATGAACGATCGGAGGCGGCCGTGACACTCGAGGAGGACCGCGACGGCCTCCTCGGCGAGGGACCTGGTGCCGGTGTGCGTCTGCATCTCTCCCGGAACGCACGCCGCCCCGTCAGCCTTCCCTCGTATCCTGCTCCTCGTGGCCGCCCTCATCCTCGCCAGGACGCCCCTCGCGGCTGCGAGGGCGGCGCGACGTCTCTGCGACGCGCAGGACGGCGTCCTGTTCGGGCCTCAGGTGGCGACGCTCGATCGCCTCGTCGTTCCGCTCGTGGCCGCCGCGGGCGACGGGCGGGCGATCCTGGATCCGCTGGCCGAGCGGCTCGTCGCCGCCGAGGCGGGGCGAGACGCGGGGGGGCCGTTCGAGGGGCTCGAGGCGACGGACGGGACGGCGGCCGCGCTCGCGGGGACCCTGGCCGAGCTGCGCCGCGCGGAGGTGAGCGCGGCGGACGCACGCGCGGCGGCGAGGTCGCTGGACGGCGCCGCGGCCGCGCGCCTGGGAGCCGTCGCCGAGGTCCTCGCCGCCTACGAGACGCGCCTCGCTCGCGCGGGCGCGCTCGATCGCGCCGGCGCGGCGCGCGCCGCGGCCGACGCGGCGGCGCGCGGGGTGACCTGCCCCGAGACGGCGGACCTCGACCTCCTCGTCGTCGCGGGGATCGCCGAGGCGAGCCTCGCCGAGTGGGACCTCCTCTCCGCGCTCGTCGCGCGCGCGCGCCGCTCGCGGCTCCACCTGCCGTTCTTCCCCGAGCGCCCCGACGTGTGCGCGCCCGTCGAGCCGCTGCTCAGGCGCGTCGAGTCGCTGCACGAGCTCGCCGCGCGGCGCGAGATCGAGGTCGTGCTCGCGCACGTCGAGGGCGACGGGCGCGCCCCCGGGCCGGCCGCTCTGCTCGCCGCGCTCGGCGGTGGCCGCGCCTCCGGGCAGCTCGAGGGTGACGGGGTCATCGCGGTGGCGGCGCCGGGCGAGGAGGGCGAGGCAGACGCCGCGGCGCGAACCGTCGCGGCCCTCGCCGCGGACGGCGTGCCCTTCGAGGAGATCGCGGTGATCGCCGCCGCGCCCCGGCAGGTGGCCCCCTCGCTCGCGCGCGCGCTCGCCGCGCGCGGCGTCCCCTTCGCCGCGGGGCGGGGCCCCGCGCTCGCCGACCTCCCCCCGGTCC
>NZ_JALCZB010000173.1:0-3475 GCF_022690745.1 Anaeromyxobacter sp. SG64
CAGCTCCCGGCCGGCAGGGGGCCCGGCGCCGGCCGGCCGGCGTACACCTCGAACGCGACGGGGAGGCGCGCGCCCGCGCGCGACGCGTCGGCGGCGCGCAGCGCGTAGCCGTCCATGGTGGAGGCGTCGAACGCCGGCACGTCGCGCGCGGCGGAGAGGTCCTCGGCGAGCGCACGGCCGAGCGCGCCTTCGAGCGGGACGCGCTCCGCGGGGAGCGGCGCGAGGTCGGACAGCGCGGCGAGGATGCGCGCGCGGGCGGCGGCGGGCGTGAGCACGAGGGGTTTATACACCGCGGGCGCCCTTCTTCCTGCGGTGCGCGCTGCGCCGCGCGTGTAGACTCCCGCGCCATGACGTGTCCCTCCTGTGGTGCGGCCGTCGCCGCCGGCGCCTTCTGCTCGGCGTGCGGCGCTCGCCTCGCCCCCACGCCCACGACGGGGGCGGCGCACGACGCGCCGGTCCTCGCGACCACCTCCGCCGGCGCCGCCCTGCGCTACCAGCTCGTCGGCGGCAGCGCCTTCGCGTCGGCGCGCGTCGAGCTCTCCCCCGGGCAGTCGATCCGCGCCGAGGCGGGCGCGATGGTGGCGATGAGCGGCAACGTCGACCTGCAGTCGCAGCTCCAGGGCGGGCTCGTCGGCGCCCTGAAGCGGATGGTCACCCGCGAGTCGCTCTTCGTCTCGACGTTCACCGCGACGGGCGGCGCCGGAGAGGTCATCCTCGCGCCGCCCGTGCCGGGCGACGTCATCGGCGTCGAGCTCGGCGGGCGCGCGCTGCTCGTGCAGTCTTCCTCGTGGCTGGCCTCGGAGCTGGAGGTCCGGCTCGACACCGAGTTCGCCGGCTTCCGCGGCCTCTTCGCCGGCGAAGGGCTCTTCTTCATCCGCGCCTCGGGCGAGGGCACGATCCTGCTCTCCTCGTTCGGCGCGATCGTGCGCCGCGCGGTCCCCGCCGGCGTGCGCTATGTCGTGGACACGGGCCACGTCGTGGCGTTCGATGCGCGCATGCCGTTCGAGGTGCGCAAGGCGAGCCGCCGCGGCTGGGTGCGCTCCTTGCTCTCGGGCGAGGCGCTCGTGGCGGAGTTCGCCGGCCCCGGCGAGGTCTGGCTGCAGACCCGCAACCTGCGCTCCCTGGCGGGCGCGCTCTTCCCCTTCTTCCCGACCCAGCAGCAGGGCGGGGGGCTCGGGCAGCTGTTCGGAGATTGACCATGGCGCACGAAGGCCAGGAGCGGCGGCGGACCGCGATCGTCGAGGAGCTGCGGCGCGCGGGGGGGAAGGCGCTCTCCGTTCGCGAGCTCATGCAGCGGGCGAAGCTCCACCCGGGCGAGCGGACGGAGGTGAAGCGGGCGCTCCGCGATCTCACGCGCGAGGGGCTCCTTCACCGGGACGGGAAGCGCTTCTCGCTCCCGGGCGCCAAGCCCGCGGGGGCGCCGGCGGCCGCGCTCGCCCCGGTCCGCGAGCGGCGCGGCCTGCGCCGGCCGGGCCGTGGCAACGAGGTGGTGGGCACGCTCAAGAAGCACCGGGACGGCTACGGGTTCGTGGCGCGCATCGACCGCCAGGGCGACGACGTGTTCCTGCCGCCCGGCGAGGCGTCGCAGGCGCTCGACGGCGACCTGCTCCGCGTCGAGATCGTGCCGGCGCGCGGCGGCCGCACCGCGGGCCGGCTCGTCGAGATCGTGGAGCGCCGCCGCAGGCTGCTCATCGGCACCTACCACGCGCGCGGCGCGCGCAGCTTCGTCGTCCCGGCGGACGAGGAGCTCGGCGAGGTCGTGCCCGTGCCGGAGACGAGCGCGGCGCAGGACGGTGACGTGGTGAAGGTCGCGCTCGAGCCCGGCACCGGGCGGCTGCAGGGCAAGGTGGCCGAGGCCATCGGCCGCCCCGGCGAGCCGCGCGTGGAGGTGCTGAAGGTCGCCTACGCGAAGGGCTTCGCGGACGTGTTCCCCGCGCCGGTCCTGGCGGAGTCGCAGGCGATCCCCGATCACGTCCGGCCCGAGGATCGCCAGGGCCGCCGCGACCTGACCGCGCTCCCCCTCGTGACGATCGACGGCGAGGACGCGCGCGACTTCGACGACGCGGTGCACGTGGAGCGGCTCGAGGGGTCGAAGGGCAGGGGGCTCTACCGGCTCGTCGTCGCCATCGCCGACGTCGCGCACTACGTCCGGCCGGGCTCCGCCCTCGACACGGAGGCGTCGCGGCGCGGGACGAGCGTCTACTTCCCGATGCAGGTGCTGCCGATGCTGCCCGAGCGGCTCTCGAACGGCATCTGCTCGCTCAACCCCGCCGTGGACCGGCTGTGCATGGTCGCCGACCTCGTCCTGGACGAGCGGGGGGAGACGCGCTCGGCGGAGGTCTACGAGGGCGTGATGCGGAGCGCCGCGCGCTGCACGTACACGGAGGTGGCGAACGTCCTCGCGGGCGAGCGCGTCCCGGAGCGCGAGCGGTTCAAGGAGCGCTTCGAGCTCATGGCGGAGCTGCAGGAGAAGCTCACCGCCATGCGGGGGCGCCGCGGCGCGCTCGACTTCGATCTCCCCGAGGCGAAGATCGTGCTCGGCGAGGACGGCCAGGTCGTCGCGATCGAGAAGCGGCCGCGCAACCGCGCCCACCGGATCGTCGAGGAGTTCATGCTCGCCGCGAACGAGGCGGTGGCGCGCTGGTTCGGCGCGCGCGAGCTGCCCACCATCTACCGCGTGCACGACGTGCCGGACGAGGAGAAGCTCCAGGCGTTCCTCGACCTCGCCGAGTCGCACGGCTTCGAGGTGCCGGAGGTGCCCGGGCCGCAGGCGCTGAACGCGCTCCTGGGGCGCTTCAGGGGCCACGCGCAGCAGCGCGCCCTGAACCAGCTGCTCCTGCGGGCGATGATGCAGGCCATCTACTCGACGGAGAACATCGGCCACTACGGGCTCGCCGCCGAGCACTACCTGCACTTCACCTCCCCCATCCGCCGCTACCCGGATCTCGTCGCCCACCGGCTCCTCAAGGAGGAGTGGGCGCGCCGGCACGGTCAGTCGACGCGCGAGACGCCGGCCTCGGTGCTCGCGGAGCTCGCCGCGATCTCGTCGGAGCGCGAGCGCGCGGCGATGGAGGCCGAGCGCGACATCGCGGCCTACTACGCGGCGCTCTTCATGAAGGACAAGGTGGGCGAGCGGTTCGAGGGCGTCGTCTCGGCGGTGGTGGAGTTCGGGCTGTTCGTGGAGCTGAAGCGCTGGTTCGTCGAGGGGCTCGTCAAGATCGAGGACCTCGGTGGCATGCCCGAGCTCGACACCGAGCTGCACGCCCTCGTCGATCGCACGACGGGCCGCGCGTTCCGGGTGGGCGAGGAGGTCACGGTGGACGTCGTCTCCGCGAGCCCCATCCGGCGCCGCATCGAGCTGAAGCTCGTGGAGGAGGCGAAGGCCGCTCCCAAGGGGCGGAAGCGCCGCGGGGCGGAGCAGGTCCTCGCGGAGGCGGAGGCGGCGGTGCGCGCACCGCGCGCGCGCGCGGCGGCC
>NZ_JALCZB010000174.1:0-3471 GCF_022690745.1 Anaeromyxobacter sp. SG64
GACGGCCGCCGCGGAGCGCCCTCGCCGGCCCCCGCCCGAGCCCGGCCTCCCACCCGCGGTGCTCCCCGCCGATCCCGACCTCGCCGCCGCGCACCTGCTCGTCGACGCCGCGCGCCTGCCGGAGGCGCTCGCCGCGGTCGACGACGCCGTCCGCCGGCGGCCGCTCGATCCGGACGCGCACTTCGAGCGCTCCGTCGTGCTGACCGAGCTCGGCCGCCTCGAGGACGCCGAGGAAGCGTGCCGGCGCGCGCGGTACCTCGCCCGCGGGCAGCCGTTCGTCCACTTCTTCACCGCGCTCCTGCGCATCCGCCGCGGCGACCTCCGCGGCGCCGCCGGTGCGTTCCGGACGGCGGCGGCGCTCGCGGCGCGGGTGCCGCCCGGGACGCCCCTGGCGCTGTCGCATGGGATGACCGCCGGTGCGCTGCGCGAGGCGGCGCGGTTCCACCTGTCGCGCCTCGTGGGGGATGGCCCCCCGCTCCCCTGACGCTACGTTGAACGTGGAGGGAGGAGGCGAGTCGACACGTGCCCCGGGACCGAACCGAGGAGGGCGAGGAGCGGCGCGCGGCCGGCGTGCTCGCGGAGCGCGCCCGCGCCCTCGCGGTGCCGCCTGCCCCTCCCCTGGCCGAAGGGGAGCGGCTCGACGTGGTGGCGTTCGAGGCAGGGCCCGAGCGCTACGCCGTGACCCTCGGCGCGGTGCTGCGCGTCGAGCGCGTCGGCGCGGTGGCGCGAGTGCCGGGGGCGGCCGCCGACGTCGTCGGCGTCATGTCCGTGGACGGGCGTCCCTGCCCGCTCGTGGACGCCCCCGCGCTCCTCGGCGGCGGCGCCGCCGCGGCGCCCCGGCGCTGGGCGATCGTGCTCGGCCGGCGCGCGCCGGAGCTCGCGCTCGCCGCGGACGTGATCGACGTCCTGCGCATCGCGCGCGCGGAGCTGCACGAGGCGGCGCCGCCGCTGCTCGGCACGACGGGAGCGGCGCGGGTGGTCCTCGACGGCGCCGCGCTCCTCGGCGACGCGCCGCCGGGCCCCGGAGGCGACGGCCCGTGACGCGCGACCTGCCCTTCCACCGCTCGCTCACGTTCCGGCTGTCGGGCCTCGGCCTCGTGCTCTTCCTCCTCGCCGCGTTCGCCCTGTGGAGCAGCGTCCAGATCGTCCGGCGCGTCGGGTCCGACGGCGCGCTCCTGCACGAGATGTCGAACGGCACGGTGCACTACGCGCAGCTCGTGGCCCTCGCCCACCTCCGCGCCGCGGCGCGCGCCGAGGACACGCCCGCGCTGCGCTCCCGCATCGAGGAGCGCGTCCAGGCGCTGGACAGGTGGTTCGAGGCGCTCCGCCGCGGGGACCGCGCCGCCGGGGTGGACGCCCTCGACGACCCCGGGCTGCTCGCCGCGCTCGACGCGCCCGAGCGGGCCTGGCGCGAGGGCGTCCGGCCCATCCTCCTGCGGCTCGCCTCGGGAGGCCCCGCCGCGCCCGGCGAGCTCGACGCGCTGGATCGGAGGACGCTCGACGCCGCCTCCGAGCTCGAGCGCTGGATGCGCTCGGCGCAGGGGCAGCTCGCGGGCTCGGTCGAGGCGCGCCAGCGCTGGGCGTTCCTCCTCTTCGCGCTCCTCCTCGCCGGGGTCGCCGCCACCGTGCTCGCGGCGCGGAGGGTGGCGCAGCGCATCGCGACGCTCTCCTCCGCGGCGCAGCGCGTGGCGGCGGGCGAGGAAGGCGTGGCGATCGCGGTGGGGGGCGGCGACGAGCTCTCGCTCCTCGGCCGGGCCTTCGAGGACATGACCCAGAAGCTGCGCCGCAACTTCGCGCTGGAGCGCGACGCGCGCGCGAAGCTCGAGGAGATGTTCCGCGCGGTCGGCGAGACCGCCGCGCGGCTCGCCACCGCGGCGAACGAGATCCTCGCCAGCACGGCGCAGCAGACCTCCGGCGCGCAGCAGCAGCTCGCGGCGGTCTCGGAGACGATGACCTCCCTCGACGAGGTCGCGCGCTCCTCGGAGCGGGCGGCCGACCGCGCCCGCGAGGCCGCCGACATCGCGCGCCACTCCGACGAGCTGTCTCGCACGGGCCACGGCGCGGTGGACGAGGCCGTGGACGTGATCGGCCGCGCGAAGGAGCAGGCCGACGGCGTGGCTCGGAGCATCCTGGAGCTGGCGGAGCAGGCCAACGCGGTCGGCGACATCACCGGCCTCATCGACGATCTGGCGGAGCAGACGAACGTGCTCGCGCTGAACGCGGCGATCGAGGCGACGCGCGCGGGCGAGCACGGCAAGGGGTTCTCGGTGGTGGCCGCCGAGGTGAAGTCGCTCGCCGAGCAGTCGCGGCGGGCGACCGCGGAGGCGCGCCAGGTGCTCGGGGACGTGCAGAAGCGCGCGAACCGCTCCGTGCTCTCCACCGAGGAGAGCACGCGGAGCCTCGAGGCGGCGGTGCGGGCCGCGCAGCACGCGGGCGCCGTGATCCGCGACCTCGCCGAGCTCGGCGCGCGGCTCTCGGGGGCGGTCCAGGAGATCGCGGACTCGACCGCGCAGCAGGCGACCGGGATCGGCCAGATCACGCAGGCGGTCCGCGACATCAGCAACGTCGCGAGCCAGTACGTCACGTCGACGAAGCAGTCGGAGCTCGCCGTCCGCGATCTCACCGCGCTCGGCGAGCGGCTCCGCCAGCTCCTCGTCACCACGTCGCGGTGACGCATGGACCGCGACGCCCTGCTCGAGTCGTTGCGCGGCGCGCTCGCGACCGACCTCGCGGAGCAGGTCCCCGTGCTCGAGGAGGGGCTCGTCGCGCTGGAGAAGGCGGAGCCCGGGCCGCCGCGCGACACCCTCCTCGCCGACGTGTTCCGCGCCGCGCACGGGCTCAAGGGGTCCGCCCGCGCCGCCGGCGCGGGCCCGATCGAGGCGACCTGCCACTCGATGGAGTCGCTGCTCGGCGCGGCGCGCGATCAGGGGCGCCCGCTCGGGCCGGAGGACTTCGCCGCGCTGCTCGCCGCGGTGGACGCGCTCGCCGAGGCCCAGAAGCGGCTCGCCGAGGCGCCGCTCACGGAGATCGAGGAGGCCCCGTTCGCCCGGGCGCGGGAGCTGCTGCGGGAGAGGACGGAGGGTGAGCCGAGCCCAGCCGCGATCGCGACCCCAGCCCCGACCCCGACCCCGAGCCCGAGCCCGACCCCGATCCCGACCCCGACCTCGACCTCGACGCCGGCTCCGTCGCCCCCGCCCTCCACCCCACCCACGACCGCTCCCGCGCCTCCCCCGCCCTCCGACGCCGCTCGGCCGCGCCGGGCCGGCTCCCTGCGCCTCGCCCCCGAGCGACTCGACGCCATCGCGGTCGCGGGCGGAGCGCTGCTCGATTCCGCCACCCAGGCCGAGGCGCGCGCGACGCGCGCGGACGAGCTCGCCCGGGAGGTGCGGAGGCTCCGCAGGGCCCTGCGCGCCGCCCGGCCGATCCTGGTGCGCGCGGCGGCCGTCCAGCGCGGGCGCGCCGCCGTGGAGG
>NZ_JALCZB010000175.1:0-3465 GCF_022690745.1 Anaeromyxobacter sp. SG64
CGGCCGGCGCGCGCCGGGACTCGGCCGCTCCTTCGCCTTCGAGCGCCTGCCCGGCCACGACGCCGCCCGCACCGAGCGCCTCCGCGCGCGCCTCGCGGCGCAGGCCCGGCCGATCGCGGTCGCCATCCACGCCTCCGACCGGAACGCCGGCGCGCTCCGGCTCGCCCAGAAGAACGCCGCCGCGGCGGGCGTCGCCGACGCGATCCGCTTCGAGCGCGCGGACGCCGCCCGCGTCGAGCCGCCCCCCGGGCCGGGGCTGTGCGCGGTGAACCCGCCGTACGGCGTGCGGCTCGACGAGGACGCTGCCCTCGCCTGGCGCGCGCTGGGCGCGCTCTTCCCCCGGCTCCGCGGCTGGGAGGTCGCGGTCCTCGGGCCCGACCGCGGGTACGAGCGGCTCCTGCCGCTCGCGCCCGCGTCCGCGCTGCCCGTTCGCAACGGCGGGCTCGCCTGCCGGCTCCTGCGTCTCTCCCCCTGACGACCCGAGGAGCGGTCGCGGTCGGTCGGCGGAGCGCCGGCGACCGCCTTCACGGGGCGGGGGATCGAGCCGCCGTGCGCTCGGCCGGGGCGTCCAGACGAGGGTGCAGGCATTCGCAGCCCGCGGGACGCACATTGGTGCCGCATGTGGAGGCAGGTCGGCGGGCGCTTCGCCCTTTTGACGCGCGCCGTGCGCCGGGCCCGGCGCCGCGCCGGGATCGGGCTGCTCACGCCCCGGGTGAAGCGCGCCGGCCCGCCCAAGATCGACGTCTCCCGCGTGGGGCACCGCTTCGGGAACCAGGTGGTCGCGCTCCGGGACGTGAACATCGAGGTACACGCCGGCGAGTTCGTGTGCCTCGTCGGGCCGTCCGGCTGCGGGAAGACCACCCTCCTCTACGCGCTCGCCGGCCACCTCGAGCCGAGCGGCGGGCGCATCACCATCGACGGCCTGCGCGTGAAGGGCCCCGGGCCGGACCGCCTGCTCGTCTTCCAGGAGCCCGCGCTCTTCCCCTGGCTCACCGTCCGCCAGAACCTCGTCTTCGCGCTCCGGGCGCGCGGCCTCTCCCGCGCCGACGCCGACGCGCGCGCCCGCGAGTACGTCGGACGCGTCCACCTCGACGGGTTCGAGGAGACGCTCCCGCACCAGCTCTCGGGCGGCATGCGCATGCGCGTCCAGCTCGCGCGCGCCCTCGCGCTCGACCCGGCCGTGCTGCTGATGGACGAGCCGTTCGCCGCGCTCGACGCGCAGACCCGCAGCCACATGCACCAGCTCCTCCAGCAGGTCTGGCTGCGGGACCGCAAGACGGTGGTGTTCGTGACGCACGACGTGCGCGAGGCGCTCGTGCTCGGAGACCGCGTCATCGTGATGGCGGCGCGGCCCGGCCGCGTGCTGCAGGACCTGGACGTCCGGCTCGAGCGACCGCGCGATCCGGACGACGATGCGCTCGTGGAGATGTCGCGGCGCATCCGGGACGAGCTGAGGCGCGCCGAGGCGGCGGGCGCGGCGGAGGGACGGGATGCACGGATCGCTGCGGACGGGGCTACTCCTCTCGGTCCCGCTCCTCATCTGGGAGCTCCTCTCTAGGATCGGCCCCTGGCCTCACTGGCTCTTCCCCGGCCCGCTCGCGGTCGCCGCGAGCGTCGTCCACATGGCCGCGGACGGCCGGCTCGGGGCGGCCGCGGCGCGCTCGCTCGGCCGCCTCGCGCAGGGGTACGCGTTCTCGGCGGTGGCGGGGGTCCCGCTCGGCGTCCTGCTCGCGCGGAGCGCGCTCCTGCGCGGCGCGCTCCGCCCCGTCGTGTTGGGCCTGCAGGCGCTCCCGTCGATCTGCTGGCTGCCGCTCGCGATCCTCTGGTTCGGCCTCTCGGAGACCGCCATCCTGTTCGTGGTCGTCATGGGCTCCGTGCTCGCGATCGCGATCGCGACGGAGGACGCGATCGCGGGCGTGGACCCCCTCATCCTGCGCGCCGCCGGCACGCTCGGGATCCGCGGCGCGCGCTTCCACGCCGGGGTGCTCCTGCCCGCCGCGCTCCCCGGGATCCTCACCGGGCTGAAGCTCGGCTGGAGCTTCGCGTGGCGCGCGCTCATGGCGGGCGAGCTCCTCTTCGTCGCGGGCGGCCTCGGGCAGCTCCTGCAGAACGGCCGCGAGCTGCTCGACGCGGCGCAGGTCATGGGCGTCATGGCCACCATCGTCGCCATCGGCGTCGCGGTCGATCGCGTCCTCTTCCGCATCCTCGAGCTGCGCGTGCGGCGCCGCTGGGGGCTCCTCGAGGAGCCCGCGTGACGCCGCGTCTCCTCGGCCTCGCCACGCGTCGCGCGACGCGCGTCGCCGTCGTGGCGGCGGCCGCGCTCGTGCTCGCCGGCGGCTGCTCCCGCGGGCGGGGGCCCGACGCGCCGTTCCGCCTCGGCTACTTCCCGAACGTCACGCACGCCCAGGCGCTCGTGGGCGTCGACGACGGCACCTTCGCGCGGGCGCTCCCGGCGCGGCTCGAGACGCGCATGTTCAACGCGGGGCCGGCGGCGATGGAGGCGCTGCTCGCGGGCGACCTCGACGCGAGCTACGTGGGCCCCGGCCCGGCCGCGATCGCGTTCCTGCGCACGCAGGGGCAGGCGCTGCGCGTCCTCGCGGGCGCCACCTCGGGCGGCGCGGCGCTGGTGGTGAAGGACGCGCGCGTCCCCGCGGATCTCGCCGGGAAGCGCGTGGCGTCGCCGCAGCTCGGCAACACGCAGGACGTCGCGCTCCGCATGTGGCTCCGCAAGGTGGGGCTCCACGACGCGCGCGGCCAGGGGACGGTGGAGGTGACGCCGCTCGCGAACCCCGACATCCTCGCGCTCTTCGCGCGCGGCGACCTCGCCGGCGCGTGGGTGCCGGAGCCCTGGGCGTCGCGGCTCGTGGCCGAGGCGGGCGGGCGGATCCTGGTGGACGAGCGCACCCTCTGGCCAGAAGGGCGCTTCCCCACCACCCTGCTCGTCGTGTCCGCGCGCGCGCTCGAGCGGCGCCGCCCCGAGGTGCTCGCCCTCGTGCGCGCGCACCTCGAGCTCACCCGGCGCTGGGAGCAGGATCGAGCCGGCTTCGCCCGGCTCGCGAACGCGGCCTACGGGGCGCGCACCGGCAAGCCGCTCCGGGAGGCCGTGCTGCGCGACGCCTTCTCGCGCGTGGCGCCGACCGTGGACCCGCTGAAGGCGCAGCTCGAGCGCATGGCGCGCGACGCGCAGGCGCTGGGCTTCGCGCCCAAGGGCGAGCTCTCGGGTATGGTGGACGCGACCATGCTCCAGGAGATCGCGCACCGATGAGCGGGACCCCAGGGCGCACCGCCCGCCGCGCCGCCAAGCTGCTCGCGCTCACCCTCGTGTCCGTCCTCGGCGCCGGCTGCGCCGCCCGCAGCGCGGTCGCGCCGCCGCTCGACGGGGCCTCGACGTCCGCGGATCGCGACCCCACCCCGACCCCCGGCGAGGCGCCGCCGGAGCCGCCGCGGCGCGCGCCGGAGCTCGGC
>NZ_JALCZB010000176.1:0-3418 GCF_022690745.1 Anaeromyxobacter sp. SG64
CGGCGCACCGGCCGCGCTCGTCCGCCGCCAGCGCCGGCCCACGCCGCGCCTCGCCGCGGGGCGCGCCCTCGCCGGCGTCGCCCGCGCCGCCATCGACGTGTCCGACGGGCTCGTGCAGGACCTCGCCCACCTGTGCGAGGCCTCGCGGGTGGGGGCCCGCATCGGCGTCGCCGATCTGCCGCTCTCCGCCGCCGCGGAGCGGCTCGCCCACCGCTCCGGCGCGGCCCGCGACGCAGCGCTCTCCGGCGGCGAGGACTACGAGCTCGTGGTGGCCCTCGCGCCCTCCCTCCTCCCCGCCGCGCGCGCGGCGGCGGCGAAGGCCCGCACCCCCCTCACCGTCATCGGCCGCTTCGTGCGGGGACGCGGCGTGCGCGTCGTCGGCCCCACCGGCGCGGCGGTCGAGGTCGAGCGGCGCGGTCACGACCACCTCCGCGCACCCACCGCTCTTTGACTTGGCGCAGGGCGCGTCTAGGATCGCCCCGCCGTCCCACGCCTTGGAGAGGGGCACCCTTGCCGCGAGCGAGCCGAGACGAGCGACTGTCCACCCGCCCGAGCGCGCGCTGGCAGGACGCGCCGCACCTCGTCGCCCTGCGCGGGCGCGCGGCCGAGGCGGCGCCCAGGGCGACGCCGCCGCTCGCCGGCGTGCCGGTCTCGCTCGAGAAGAAGATCCTCTTCAGCTACCTCGTCGTGGGCGCGGTGCTGCTCTTCGCGGTGCCGGAGATCCGCGAGCGCGTGCAGAGCCCGCTCGTGGCGGGCCTGGCGGTGCTCGCCCTCACCCTGCTCCTCGGCATCGTGCTCACCCTCGCCGTGGCGCGGGTGTCGCGCCTCGCCCGCCTGCGCGGGAGCGCCGTCGAGATCAGCCGCGGCGACCTCTCCAAGGCGGTGGTGTCGGAGGAGCAGCGCACCGCCCACGACGAGATCGACGAGCTGACCTACGCCATCCGCACCATGCAGGAGAACCTGCGCGACCTCGTGTCGCGCATCCAGCGGACGGCGCAGTCGGTGGCCGACTCGGCGAACGAGCTGCAGCAGAGCGCCGAGGAGGTGAACGCCTCGACGGACGAGGTCGCCTCCTCCATGGAGAAGATCGCGGTCGGCGCCGGGCAGCAGTCGGAGCTCGTGGAGCGGACCTCCAAGGTGATCGGGGAGATCGCCGCGTCCATCGAGGCGACGGCGCGCAGCGCGGAGGAGGCGGCGCGCGCCTCGGCGGAGACGAGCCAGTCGGCCGCCGCCGGCGGCGACGCCGCCCGGCTCGCCGGCGAGAAGGTGAAGAAGGTGTTCGCCCGCATCGAGGCCGCGAGCGAGCAGGTGTTCGCCTTCGGCGAGCGCACGAAGGAGATCTCCAAGATCGTGGAGGCGATCACCCAGGTCGCGAACCAGACGAACCTGCTCGCCCTGAACGCCACCATCGAGGCGGCCCGCGCCGGCGAGTACGGCCGCGGCTTCGCGGTGGTCGCCGAGGAGGTCCGCAAGCTCGCCGAGTCCGCCGGGCGCTCCGCGGAGCAGATCTCCTCGCTCGCGACCGACATCTCCGGCCGCGCGGGCAAGGTGGTCGAGACCATGAAGGAGTCGGTCTCCGAGCTCGGCGAGGGGCGCGAGGATCTGAACGCCATCATCCGCACCCTGGCCGACATCGCCAAGATCGCCGCCACCGGGGCGGACAAGGTGGGCGTCATCTCCCAGGCCGCCCGCGACCAGCTCCAGGGCTCGGCCGACATGGTCCAGGCGATGGACCACATCTCGGACGTCGCCTCCTCGAACGCGAGCCAGACCGAGCAGGTGCGCAAGGTCACCGCCGAGCAGACCGCGGCGGTCGCGCAGATGGCCGGCGCGGCGCAGGAGCTCACGAACCTCTCGCTCGAGCTCCAGGCGGTCGTCTCGCGGTTCCGGCTCGGCTAGGCGCGTGCGGCACGTCCTCTTCCGCCTCGGCAGGGAGCGGTTCGCGCTGCCGCTCGAGGCGGTGCGCGAGGTGGTGCTGCCCCAGCCGCCCTTCGCCCGCGTGCCGCGCGCGTCCGAGGCGGTGCGCGGGGTGATGAACCTGCGCGGGCGGGTGATCGCGGTGGTGGACCTCGCCCCCCTCGTCGGCCTGGCGGCGCAGGCGCTCGAGCCGTCCGCGGGGCAGGTGATCGTCCTCGACCACGCCCGGCGCGCGCTCGGGCTCCTCATCGGCGGCGTGCTCGGCGTCGAGCCGCTCACGCCGGAGGGCCGCGGCGGCGAGGGGCTCGTGCGCGGCGTCGCGACCTCGCGCGCGGGCGCCGTGACGGTGCTCGGGGCGGACGCCGTCGCGAGCGAAGCGGTCCGGCTGTTCGGCGGTAGGTGATGTGATAGGTTCCGAAGGACACCTTCGGGGGAGAGGTAGGCCGATGGCGAAGCGAGTCCTGATCGTCGACGACGCGATCTTCATGCGGAACATGATCAAGGACATCTTCTCGGGGTCCGGCTTCGAGGTCGTCGGCGAGGCCGCGAACGGGCTCGAGGCGGTCGAGAAGTACCGGGAGCTGAAGCCCGACCTCACCACCATGGACATCGTGATGCCGTTCAAGAGCGGCATCGAGGCGACGCGCGACATCGTCAAGCAGGACCACAAGGCGGTGATCGTGATGTGCAGCGCGCTCGGCCAGGAGTCGCTGGTGATGGAGGCCATCGAGGCCGGCGCGAGCGACTTCATCGTGAAGCCGTTCAAGGCGGAGGACGTCCTCTCCGTCGTGAAGAAGGTCCTGGGCGAGGCCTGACCGAGCGATCATGGTTCCGAAACGCTCAGCGAGCGAAGCGAGCCCGCCGGGGCGGCGCCGCGGAAGCGGCGACGCCGCTCGCGGCGTCGCACGGGACCCGGCGCGCAGGGGTGGGGCCCCGACGAGCTTCGCTCGGCGGGGCGGGGGCGCAGCCCCCGTTCGAACCTGGCTGAACGACAGCGCGACGCGCGTCACCGAAGGTGAACGCGCATCGCGAACTGTCGTTTAGCGCCCGGGGAGCCGTGGCGCTCGATCTCCAGAAGTACCTGGGTCTGTTCGCGAGCGAGGCGGGGGAGCACCTCGCCGCGTTCGGGCGCGAGCTCGTCCGCCTCGAGCGGGCGCCACCCTCCGCCGCGCGCAACGAGATCGTGGACGCGCTCTTCCGCCACGCGCACAGCGTGAAGGGGATGAGCGCCTCGATGCAGCTCGACGGCATCGCCTCGCTGGCGCACCGCCTGGAGGACCTCGTCGCGCTGTTCCGCGCCGCCCCCGCCCGGCTCGACGCCGCCGCGGTCGATCTCCTCCTCGCCGCGGGCGACGCCCTGCAGGGGATGGTGCAGGAGGCGGCGAAGGGCGGCTCGCCGGCCGAGGAGCCCGTCCTCTCCGCCCGGCTCGCCGAGGCGGCGGCGCGCTATCGCGGCGCGCCCGGCCCGCCGCCGGCGGCGACCGCGCCGGTCGAGCCGCCC
>NZ_JALCZB010000177.1:0-3326 GCF_022690745.1 Anaeromyxobacter sp. SG64
CCGCCTCGCGCCCGTCACGCCCGGGCTGCGCGAGCGCATCGCCGCCCCGGGCGCGACCGGCCCGCTCGCGCGGCTCCTCGCGCTGCTCACCCCGTACCTCGAGCCGCTCTTCCCTGCGGACCTCGCCCGCCACGGCGTCACGACCGCAGACCGGCTCGTCGGACCGCGCGGTCCCGCGGTCCGGGCCGCGCTCGACGCGGCGCGCGGCGCGCTGCACGGGCGCCCGTTCGCGGCGTTCCTCGCCGGCGCGCCCGGCGCGGGGATCGCGCTCGAGAACACGCAGCCGCCCTCGGTCATCGTGGCCGCCGGCGCCGAAAGGCTCGCGCCCGCCGCGCTCGCGTTCGCGGCGGCGCGCGCCGTGGATCTCCTCGGCCACGGCTGGGCGCTCGCGGGGAAGTTCGCGCCGCGCGACGTCGGGATCCTGCTCGAGCTCGCGTGCCGGTTCTCGGGCGGCTCCCCGCCCTCGCAGGGGCTCCCGCCGGAGCGGGCGGGCGCGTTCCTCGCCGCGCTCGAGCTCTCCGTCCCCCCGTCGGTCCGCGAGGACGCCCGAAGGCTCGCGCGCGACGCCTCCGGCGAGCTCGCGGCGACGGATCCCCGCGCGCTCGCCGCTGCCCTCCGTCGCACCGCGAACCGCGTCGCGCTCCTGCGCTGCGGCGACCCGGGCGCCGCGCTCCACGCGCTGCTCCTCGCCGACCGCAGGCTCGTGGAGAGCCCGCCCGCGCCCGCGCGGGCGCTCGCGCTTGCCGACCTGCGCGACGTCGCCCTCTTCGCCCTCTCCGATCCGTTCCTCGAGCTGCGCCTCGCGGCGCTGGGATGACCCGCGTGGTCCGCACGAGCTTCGCCGTCCTCGCCGCCCTCGCCGGCCTGGTACTCGCCTGCTCGGACACGGGCGAGAGCACCTGCCCGGGCGAGCCGGTGGGCAGCTTCCGCCTCGAGGTCTCCCTCCCCGACGGCGCGCCGGAGTCCGCCTGCACCGCCGTCCCGCCCGTCACGGACCCGCCCACGCGGATCGTGGCGAGCTTCCAGGCGAAGCTCACCGCCGAGCCGGCGGCCGCGGGCTCCTGGCCGGCGGCGCTGTGCCCCGGCGGGCGCGGCGCGACGTACTACGGCTCGCGCGCCGCGGACGGGACGTACACGCTCGAGGCGAGCTCCGGCCTCGCGGTGCTCGACCGGTGCGGCCCGAACTGCTCGGTGTCGGCCGTGGAGCACGTCACCGGGACCGTCGCGGGCGAGGGCGCCGCGGCGACGTTCACCGGCACGCTCGAGGAGCGCTTCGAGTACCTCGCCGGGAACTGCGGCTCCTGTGCGCTGCCGTGCGCGGCCACCTACGCGCTCACGTCGGCCCCATCCCCCTGAGCCGGGCGCGCGACGCGCGGACACCGAAGGTGCTCGCGAATCGGGGGCCGTCGCTTAGAATCCCGGCCCTCATGACGAAGACGAAGCGCGCGGTGGTGCTCCTCTCCGGCGGCCTCGACTCGACGACCTGCCTCGCGGTCGCGCGGCGCGACGGCTTCGAGGCGCACTGCCTCTCGGTGGACTACGGCCAGCGGCACAAGGGCGAGCTCGCCCGCGCCCGGCGGCTCGCCCGCGTCCTCGGGGCGGCCGATCACCGGGTCGTCAAGGTGGACCTCTCGGCCTTCGGCGGCTCGGCGCTGACGGATCCCGCGATCGCGGTGCCCAAGCGGCGGAGAGAGCGCCGCGGGGCGCCCGAGATCCCGGTCACCTACGTCCCGGCGAGGAACACCGTGCTCCTCGCGCTCGCGCTCGCGCACGCCGAGACGATCGGCGCGGAGGACGTCTTCGTCGGCGTGAACGCCATCGACTACTCCGGCTACCCGGACTGCCGGCCGGCGTTCCTTCGGGCGTTCGAGCGCCTGGCGAAGGTGGCGACGAAGGCGGGCGTGGAGGGACGGCCGCTGAGAATCCACGCGCCGCTGCTCCGGCTCACCAAGGCGGGCATCGTGAAGCTCGGGACCTCGCTCGGAGTTCCCTACCGGCTCACCCTCTCGTGCTACGACCCCGTCCGCGGACGAGCCTGTGGCGCGTGTGATGCCTGCGTCCTGCGCCGGAAGGGGTTTGACGAGGCGGGTGTTACCGACCCAACTCTCTACATCGACGAGTGACAGGAGAACGGATGCCGCAGATCACGAGGAAGTACCCGGGCAAGAGCGCGGGCGAGATCTACGAGAAGGTCGACGAGGTGATGGAGCGCATCGCCCAGAAGCTCTCGCTCGACTACCAGAAGGACGGCGGGTCGAAGACGGGCAAGGTCGCCAAGATGGGCGTCTCCGGCGCGTATCAGGTGCGCGACGGGGAGGTCACGGTCGAGCTCAAGTTCCCGATGCTGATCCCCGGCTCGATGCGCCAGAAGGTCCAGGAAGACATCGAGAAGAAGCTCGACGGCCTCTTCCCGTAGATCTTCGCCTCCCGCGCTGGATCACTCGAGCGGAACGACGATGGCCCCCGACCGCTCGTTCATCCGCTCCACGGCCGCGTAGATGGCCTGGAGGGGCGAGTCGCCCACGCCCGTCACGGCGCGGGGGGTCTCGCCCCGGCGACGCTTCGCGGAGGGGCCGGGGACGATACGGGCGCTCGCCCGCCCCTTCAGCGCGTCGGGCCAGAGCCGGACCTGCATCCCCGCGCGGTAGAGCGCGAGCATCACCCGGCCCATCTCGGAAGCGACGCGTTCCTCGGCGTAGGTCATGGCGGAGTCCGGGCGCGACCGGTCCGTTCGACGGCGGGGCATGCCGCGATCCTGCCGGAACCGGTCGGAGTCGGCGCATCCTAGCCGGGGGGCCTGACCCCGCCCAATTTCCGGCTGCGCACGATATCGGCGCTGCGGCGGACGTCCTTCCACCCGCGAGTCGTACGGGGGCCAGGGCGTTGTATCCGGTACTTCGACCGGGAGCCCTGCGCGGGCCCGGGCGCGCCTCGCGCCGATCACGATCCCGGCGGCATGGCATGCGCTCGCCCGGTCGGCTCGCCAGCAGCCCGCCCGGCGAGCGTGGCTTGAAAGAGCACGGGCGCGCCGCCACCTTCCCTTCGAATGTACGCGCGCTGGGCGAGCTTCGCGGTGGGCCTCGCGCTCATGCTGGCGCCGCTCGTGCTCGGGTACGGGGCGGTCGGGCCGATCCTGCACGACGTGGCGATGGGCCTGCTCGTGTGCATCGCCACGGTCGCCGCCCTCGAGTGGCCGCGCGCCCGCTTCGCGCTCGGCGTGCCCGCGCTCTGGCTCGTCTACGCGGCGCGTGGCGGCTCGGATCGCGCCGCCTCCGCCGCCGAGCTCTCGGCGGCCGCGCTCCTGCTCCTCCTCGCGCTCGTCCCGA
>NZ_JALCZB010000178.1:0-3206 GCF_022690745.1 Anaeromyxobacter sp. SG64
GCGCCGGACCTCCTCGAAGGCGCCCTGGCGGAAGAACCATGGGACTCACTCCGAGAGCGTATCGCTGCCGCTCAGGTGTGCTGATTTGAGGGGATCCGTCAGGCCGAGCCCACAATCTGCTTCACGCAGAGAGGAGCTTCGGGCGCGAGCACATGGATCGCTTCCGCCGCGACGCGGGCGAAGGGCCGACGCCGCTCTCGCGCGCTGACGTGGCGCCCCTCCGTCCCGGGATGCAGCTGGGCATGTGGGCCCCGTGATTCTGCGGCGGCTCACGGAGCGGGCCGAGCCTTCTGTGGACGGAGGACGGGTTCGCGGCCTTCGCGGAGGGAGGGTCGGTCTCACGCCCCGCGCCGGTCCCCTTCCATCGCCCACCGCGACGCTCCGACCTCCGGGGCTGCGCCGGCGCCCGGCGCCCTGGGAGCGCGCTCCGGCTCCGCGACCTCGGCTTCGGGCGCCAGCGGGATCGTGAACCGCAGCGTCGCTCCGGCGCCGGGCCTGCTGACGACCCACAGCCGTCCGCCGTGCGCCTCGATGATCCCGCGGGCGATCGAGAGGCCGAGGCCCGTGCCCGTGTAGCGAACCGAGGGATCGCGCCAGTACCGGTCGAAGATGCGCGCCTGGTGCTCGAGGGGGATCCCCGGTCCGCGGTCGCTCACGGAGAACACCACCGTGCCGGGCAGCGCGCGGGACCGCAGCCGGACCGACGCGCCGCGCGCGCTCACCTTCACCGCGTTCGAGAGCAGGTTCACGAGGACCTGCTGGAGGCGGTCGCGGTCGCCCCACACGCGCGGCGGGTCGACGGCGAGGTCGAGCTCGAGGCGCACGCCGAGCTGCTCCGCGAGCGGCCGGATCGCGTCCACGGCGTCGTCCACGGGCCCCGCCGGGCAGATCGCGGTGCGCAGGATCGAGAGCCGCCCCGCGTCGATCGACGCGAGGTCGACGAGATCGCCGATGAGGCGGTTCATGCGGTTGCACACGCGCTCGATGGACTGGGAAGCCTTCCGGGCGGGGGTGCCGGGCGCGGTGCTCCCGGCGGCGACGCTCGCGGCCATCCGGATGGCCGAGAGCGGGTTCCTGAGATCGTGCGACACGATGGCGAGGGTGTCGTCGCGGGCGCGGATGGCGTCCTGCGCCTGCTGGTAGAGCCGGGCGTTGTCGATCGCGAGCGCGCACCGGCGCGCCAGCTCCGTGGCGACGCCGAGATCCTCCGCGTCGAACCGCCTGCTCGAGCCCGCGATGCCGAAGTCCATGGTCCCGAGCACCCGGTCGCGCGCGCGGAGCGGGACGGACATGAAGGACCGGACGCCCACCCTCCGGAGCAGCTCCTCGCGTGCGCGAGCCGTCGAGCCGTCGTGGTCGGAGAGGTTGTCCACCTCGCGGATGAGCTCGGGTGCGCTCGTCCGGACCTCGATCCCGAACCCGTCCTCCGCCAGCGGAGCGACGGGAGTGCGGCGCAGGATCTCGTACCCCTCGTGCGCGCGCGCCGGATCGAGCGCCTCCACCGCGACCCGACCGGCGGCGCCGCATTCGCCGGCGAGGACCACCGCGCACCAGTCGCCGAGGTGCGGGAGGGCGACGCGCGCCGACCGGGCGAGCGTCTCGTCGAAGCCGAGCGAGCTCGCGAGCTGCTCGGTCGCGATCGCGAGGAACCGCTCCCGCTTGGCGGCGCGCCGCTCCTCCGTGATGTCCTGGAACGCGATGGCGGCGCCGACGATCCTGCCGCCGCGGGTGATGGGCGCGGAGCTGTAGCGCACCGGGAAGCAGGAGCCGTCCTTGCGCGTGAGCGTGTCGTCGGCGCCGCGGTGCGGCTGGCCGGTGGCCATCACGTTCAGCAGCCGGCACGTCTTCCCCGAGCAGGTCCCCTCGATGCGGTTGCAGCGGAGCGCCGCCTTCATCTCGAGGCCGACGAGCTCCTTGCTCCGGTACCCGAGCATGCGCTCCGCGGCCGCGTTCAGGTACGTGATGCGGCCGTCCCGCCCGATGGCGTACACGCCCTCGTCCACGGCGCGCGTCACCGCGCGCAGCGACTCGAGCCGCGCGCGCACCCGCCGCGCCCCCTCGCGACGCAGGCCGACGGCGGCGCGGAGCGAGGCGCGCGCCGAGCCGCTCGTGCGGACGATGAGGGCGCCCACCAGCGCGAAGAGCACGAAGTGCAGCGCCTCGCCGCGATCGAGCGTGGGCGCCACCAAGGCGGTGAACCAGCCCACGACGAGGACGATGACGAGCACCCCGGGGCCCGCGCCGCAGGTCGCGGTGCTCACCGCGACTGCCCCCAGCGCGAGCACCGTCAGCGTGTGCGGGAACACCGGCGAGAGCACGAGCGTGAGCCCGATCGCGGCGGTGGCCAGCGTGACGGCGAGCCCGTAGCGGGCGACGACCGTGTCGCTGCGCAACCGCTCACCGATGCGTCGAAGCACGTCCAAGGGAGTCCAGGGGGACACCGTCGTCCCCTGTTCCAATCCGCCGCGGAGCGCCGTTGTTCCCACACCGACGCCGATCGCGCACGCGCGCCCACCGAGGCGGGCGCTCGGCGCGGCGGTCGTCCACGAAGCTCCGGTCCCGCGCTCCCTCGGCGCCTCAGCGCTCGGCGGCGCGGGCGCGAGGCTGGGCGGCCGGGGGCGCGCTCCAGAGCTCCCGCGGGAGCTCGCCCGCGTAGACCTTGCCGCCCACGACGTACGACGGCGTCGCGCGCACGCCGGCGCGCATCGCGTCCGCGACGTCGCGGGAGAGCCGGGCCTCCGTCGCGGGCGACACGAGGCACGCCTCGAACGCGGGGAGGTCGAGCCCGAGGCGAGCCGCGAGGGTCGCCACCGGCGCCTTGTCCTGCTGGTTCTTGAACAGCGCGTCGTCCATCTGCTCGAAGCGGCCCCGCGCCTCGGCGCAGATCGCGGCGCGCGCGAGGGAGCACGCCGACGGATGGATGGAGCGCTTCAGGGCGGGGTTGCACGCGGCGTCGAGGGGGAAGTGCCGGCGGACGATCTCCAGGTCCGGCCTCGCCGCGCGGAGGAGCGCGAGCTGCTCGTGGGCGCGCGCGCAGAACGGGCACTCGTAGTCGCTGAACTCGACGATGACGCGGTCGCCGGGGGCCGGAGCCGCCGCCGGGCTCGGGGTCGGGGTCCCCGGCGCGCCGGCGCGCGCGGCGGGAGGCGCGGGCGCCACGGACGCGTAGCGCGGGTATGCGGCCCGCGCGCCCGCGACGGCGGCGA
>NZ_JALCZB010000179.1:0-3151 GCF_022690745.1 Anaeromyxobacter sp. SG64
GCGGCGCGGGCCCGCTGCGCCTCCGCCGCCGCGTCGGTGGCGCGCACCGCGGCGAGCTCCGCGTCGGATCGCTCCCTCGCGCGCTGCGCCGCCTCCATGGCCTCCCGCGCGCGCGCCGCGTCGTCCACCGCCTGCGCCGCCCGCGCCCGGGCGTCCTTGAGCCACTCCTGGAGCTTGTCGCGCTGCTCCTCGGCCTTCTTCCTCCCCGACTCCACGCGCGCCCGCGCCTCGGCGAGCTCCTTCTCGAGGGTCGCGACCCGCGCGGCGAGATCCGGGCCCTCCTCGCGCGGCGCCGCCTTCGCCGCCCCTCGCCCCTCTGCCTCGGGGAGCGGGCCGTAGTACTCCTTCACGAGCTCGTCGAGGAGCGGCGCCGCGCGCGCGCGGACGTCCGCGGCGGGATCGGCGAGCACGCGCCAGAGCGCGAGCGTGAGGCCGTGGTCCGAGGCGCCCGTGGTGAGGAGATCGTCCGCCGCGGGCGCGTCGAGGGGCGTCCGGGCGAGGGGCGGCGCGCCGAACGCCTTGCGGAGCGCGTCGAGGACGCGCGCGCGCGTCGCGGGGCGGGCGCGGACCTCGTCCGCGAGCACGTCGCTCCGCTCCACGTCCGAGAGCGCCTCGGTGCGGAACCCGGGCACCGACAGCCCGAGCTCCTTCACGAGCGCGCGCGTCTCCTCCGGGAGGAGCGCGACGTAGAGGAACACGGAGAGCGCGTCGCGCGAGAGCTCCTCGAGCGGCGCGTCGCCGCCCGGATCCGGGAGCGCGGGAGCCTTCCGGCGGGGCGGCGCGCGCTTCCGCCCCGTCGCCGCCTCGCCCTTGCTCTTGCCCTTGCCGCTCGCCTTCCGCGTCGTCACGGCGGGCCTAGGGCGCGGGCGCCGCGGCCTCGCGCACCTCCGCCTGGAATACGGCGCCGGGCGGGAGCTTCCACGCGTCCGGGATCGGGATCTGCGCCTGGAACGTGGCGGGCCGGACGGCGCCGCTCGCGCCGCGGACGTCGGTCTGGATCTCGAGCTGGACGGTGGCGGCCTCGCGCGGGAGGAGCTCCACCCACCAGGTGCCGAAGATCGCGCCGGGCGGGAAGTCGTCCTGGAACCGCTCCGGGTCCGCGAGCTTCTGGTAGGGCTCCCCGCCGCCGCTCATCTCGCCGTAGGGCTTGCCGGCGGGGTCGAGCAGGTGGAAGGCGATGCGCCGGAACGCCACCGGCACGACGCTCCGCACGACGGTGCGCTCCCCGCCCCGCTCGCGCTCGAGGAACCGCGGGCTGCCCCACAGCGCGAAGTCGATGCGGAGCCCGGGCGCGCCGCCCTCCGGCGGCGTCCCCGGCTCGACGGCGAGCAGATCGAGGCGGAGCCCCTCGGCGAGCATGGACTGGACGGGCGCGTAGCGGCCCTCGCGCAGCAGCGCGAGCCGGCCGTCGGCGTACTTCTGGAAGTCCTGGAGCTGGGAGCGATCCTTCTCCTCGAGCTTCCCCTTGCGGTCGCCCGCGGCGGCCTCGACGCCCGTCGGGCGCGCCGGCTCGGAGGGGTGGCGGTTGCGGATCGCCTGCAGCTCGTCGAAGTACCAGCGCGACAGGGCGGCGATCTCGTCGCGCCACTCGGGCAGCCGGTCGGCGGGGATGGCGCGCGCCGCGCCGGCACGCTCGGAGAAGTCGCGCTTCAGGCGGGCGCGCTCGAGCCGCGCCTCGTAGGCGTCGGCCTTCTCGCGGGAGCCGGTGAACAGGAAGGCGATCGCGAGCACGGCGAGCCCGATCGGCACCGCGACGAGGAAGAGCTTCTTCATGGGTTCACTCCGAGCCGGAGACGAGCGCCTCGACGCTCCGCAGCCCGGTACGATCGATCTCGTACACGTAGGCGCGCGCGCGGCGGATCGGCTCGTCCGCGACGCGCGAGGCGGAGCCCGCGCAGAGGACCGGCGTCGCGCCGGCGGCGCCGGGCAGGTCCACCCGGAACGCGATGTGACGGTGGCCGTGCAGCACGGCCGCCACGGGGAGCTCCGCGACGAGCCGGACGATCTGATCGGCGTCCGCGAGCGGCATGCGGGCGACGTGGGCGTCGGAGGGGACGCGCTCGGGAGGGAGGACGACGTGGTGGTGGAAGGCGAGGACCACGGCGCGTCCGAGCTTCGCGTGCTCGCGGACGATCTCCCGCGCCGCGCGGAGCTGGTCGCCGCCGAGGCGGCCGGGGGTCGTCCACGGATCCTCGCCCCAGCGCGCGCTGTCGAGCGCGACGAGCACGGCCGCGTCGCCGAGCGGGACGACGTGCGGGTAGCTCGGCGCCGCCTTCTTCATGCCGAGCCCGTCCGGCCCGAGCGCGCGCAGGAACCGGGCGGTCTCGACGGAGTCCTCGGTCCAGAGATCGTGGTTCCCCGGCACGACCGTCAGCTTGCGCGCCTCGGCGAAGGGGCGCAGCAGGTCGGCGGCCCGCTCGAACTCGCGGGGCTCGCCCGAGAACGTCAGGTCGCCGGTGACGACGAGGTGATCGACGCCGACCTCGCGGAGGGCGTCGAGCAGCCCCTTCGCGAGGCGAGCGGAGTGCTTCTCGCAGTCTCGCGCCGAGAAGCCGTTGCGGGGATAGCGGCTTCGGTCGGAGACGTGGAGATCGCTGATGTGGCCGAGTCGGACGATGCGGCCTCCCGGGGCGGCGGCGATGCTATCGCAGCCCCGGCGCAGGTCAAACCTGCGACGGATCGGGGCGCGCGCCCTCCGCCACGCGCGGCAGGACGATCCGGAGCGTCCTCCCGCGCCCCGGCACCGCCTCGTCCTCCACCTGGCCGCCGTGCGGCGCGACGAGCGCGCGTGCGACCGCGGCCGCTCCGCCGTCGTCCGCCGCGGCGCCCCCCGCGATCTCCACCACCGCTTCGGAGCCACGTCGCCCGACACTCACCGCGATCTCCCCACCCCGCCCCGCACCGGCGCCCACCGCGCGGAGCGCCTCGCGGATCGCCGCTCGCAGCGGCCGGTCGTCGCCCATCGCGAGCGCGGGTTCGAGCGCGCTCCGCACTCGCACGCCCGGCGGCGGCGCCCACGCCGCGAGCAGATCGGCCACGAGCGGCGCGAGCTCCAGCGCGCGCGGCGCGCCGGCCGCCTTCTCCGCCGCGTCGTGCAGCGCGCCCACGCGGCGCGCGGCCTCCTCCAGCGCCGCGTCGAGCAGGGAGAGCT
>NZ_JALCZB010000018.1:0-77332 GCF_022690745.1 Anaeromyxobacter sp. SG64
CGTGGCTCGAGCGCGCGGAGCGGCTGCGCGGGCGCTGCGGCGCGGCGCCGGTGCCGGTCCAGAATCCCGCGCGCTGAGGCGCGCGTGCGCGGCCGCGCGCAGGGAGCGGGCGGCGCCATCGCACGCCGGGCCCGCTCCCGCGGTGGTACGCTCGCCTCCGCGAAGGGGGCCACCATGGAACGAACATCCCGGGGGTTCCGCGAAGGGCTGCGGCGGGAGCTCCCCGCCTGGCGCACGGAGGGGCTCGTCAGCGACGAGGCCGCCCGCGCGCTCGCGGCGCGCTACGACCTCGCCCGCGCGGAGCCGGGCGGGCCGAGCTTCCTCGCGGTGTACGTGCTCGGCGCGCTGCTCGTCGGCGCGGGCGTGGTGTCGCTCGTCGCCTGGCACTGGGAGGCGATGAGCGCCGCCGCGAAGCTCGCCACGCTCGGCGTCGCGATGGCCTCGGCGCACGGCGCCGGCTTCTGGCTGTGGAAGAGCGGCCGCTCGGAGCGGCTCGGCCACGCCCTCACGGTGCTCGGCACGCTCGTGTTCGGCGCGAGCATCGGGCTCGTCGCCCAGATCTTCCAGGTCTCCGGCGCCTGGTGGGGCGCCTTCGGCGCCTTCACCGTGGGAGCGCTCGCGGCGGCGCTCCTCTACGACAGCGTCCCGCAGCTCCTCCTCGCCGCGGTGGGCGGGCTGTGGCTCTTCGGGCCCGGGCTCGCCTCCGATCACGGGCTCTGGGGGATCGCGCTCGGCCACGCCGGCGCCGCGGCGGCCGCGGGCCTCGCCTGGCGGGCGCGCTCGCGCGCGCTCCTCGTCGTCGGCGCGGTGGGCGTCGCGCTCACGCTCGCGAGCGCGCTCGACGCGCTCCACGCCGACGCGGCCGTCCTCCCCATGATCGCTGCGCTCGGCGCCGCGCTCGCGGCGGCGGCCCTCGTCGTGCGCGATCCGGCGCGGCTCCCGCTCGGCGCGGCGGCCCGCCTCCTCGGGCGGCTCGCCTTCTACGGCGCGGCCTACCTCCTGTCGTTCCACGAGCTGGCGAGCCACCTGCGGCTCGAGCAGGGCGTGACGCGCGACCTCGCGCTCGGGGTCGTGCCGCTCCTCGCGGCCGCCGGCGCCGCGCTCGCCGCGGGGCTCCGGCGCGACGACGTGGACCCGCTCGCCCGGGGCGAGGCGATGCTGCTCGCCGCGACCGTGCTGGCGGTGGTGGCGGGGCTCTCGCTCGAGGCCGGCCGCGGGGCCACCCTCGTCGCGAACCTCGCCCTCGCGTTCCTCGCCATCGGCCGCATCGTGCGCGGGCTGTCCTGGCTCGCGCGCGGGCCGTTCTGGGAGGGCATGGCGGTGGCGGGCGTGCTCGTGGCGAGCCGCTTCCTCGAGATCGAGACGCGCCTGTGGCTGAAGGGCGCCGCGTTCATCGCCTGCGGCGTCCTGGTCCTCGTGGCCGGCGTCGCGTTCGAGCGGCGCCGCGCCCAGCGCGAGGAGGTGGACCATGCGCTCGCGTAGCCCCCTGCGGCTCGCCGCCGTCCTCGCCCTGCAGGTCGCCATCCTGGCGGCGATCCCGCTCCGCCAGGTGCGCGCGCGCCTCGACGGCACGGTGGTGACGCTCGAGACCGTGCCCTTCGATCCCTTCGACGTCCTCTCCGGCTACTACGCCACCCTCCGTTACGCCGCGGAGTCGCCCCCCGGGCTCGTCGAGGCGAAGCTCGCCCCGGGCGACACGGCCTTCGTCGTGGTGGAGCACGCCGTGCCCGCCTGGCGCGCCGTGGGCGTCGCGCGCGAGCCGCCGCCGCGGAGCGCGAGCGGGCGGGTGGCGCTCCGCGCGGTGATGACGCGGCGCGGGCTCGAGATCGTCTCGGCGGGGCGCTTCTACGTCCCGGAGAGCCGCCGCGCCGCGGTGGACGAGGCCCTGCGCGCGCGCCGGGGGAAGGCCCTCGTCGACCTGCGGGTGGACGGGGCGGGGAACGTCGCGCTCCTCAGGCTGCGCGACGGCGAGCGCGTGCTCGCCGAGTGAGCCGCAGCGAGGACGTTCAGCCGTGCGCCGCTCCGGCCCCGCGGTGGGCGCGGCCGGTGAGCGTCCGCGTGGCGGTGGGCTCCGCGGGGATCGCGAGCCGCGCCACCGTGCCGCCCCCCTCGCGCTCCTCGAGCGCGAGCGTCCCGCCGTGCGCGTCCGCGACCTTCTTCGCGAGCGCGAGGCCGAGGCCGGTGCCCTTCTCCTTCGTCGTGAAGAACGGCCGGAACAGGCTCGCCCGCGCGTCCGGGGCGAGCCCCGGCCCGCGATCGCGGATCTCGATCGTCGCCTCGCCGTCGGCGGCGCGGGCCACGAGCTCCACCTCGCTCGCAGCCGGCGCGGCCTCCACGGCGTTTCGCACGAGGTTCACCGCCGCGCGCCGGAGCTGCTCGCGGTCGGCCTTCGCCTCGCCCTCGCCGTCGAACGAGACCGACACCTGGCGCTGCGCCGCGAGCGGGGCGGCGAGGTCCGCCACCTCGGCCACGAGGAGGCGCAGGTCCACCGGCTCGCGCAGGGGCGGCCTGGCGCGCGCGTAGTCGAGGAACTCCTCGACCACCTTGGAGAGCGCGGCGAGCTCGCTCTGGATGCGCGAGACGTGCGGCGCCTGCGGGCCGCCCTGGAGCTCCTCGGCGAGGAGCCCGGCGAAGAGGTCGAGCGCGCCGAGCGGGTTCCGCACCTCGTGGGCGATCCCGGCGAGCAGGGTCTCGCGCTCCTCGTCGCGCGCGCGGAGCGCCCGCCGCATCTCCTCGAGCGTGTCGCGCAGCGTGCCGATCTCGTCGTGCCGCTCCCGTCGCCACAGCGGGGTCTCGAGGTCGCCGCGCGCGATGCGGCGGGCCGCTTCGGTGAGGCGCGTGAGCGGGCGGGTGACCGAGAGCGACGCGAGCGCGGCGACGAGCGCGCCGAGCACCGCGCCGGCGATGGCCACCGTGCCGAGGAGCCGGCGGAAGCGGCGCAGCGTCACGAAGGATGCGGCGTTGCCGTCCGCGCCCACCACCGCGAGGACGTTGCCAGCCTCGTCGGCGAGCGGGGCGTAGCCGGTCTTGTAGAGCCGCCCATCCGAGCCCTCGAACAGGATCTGGCTCGCCATCGCCCGCCCGGCGGCGGCTTCGGCGATCTCGAAGCGATCTCGCTCGAGCGCGGGGACGGGCTCGCCGATGGGGATCCGCCCCTCCGAGTCCACGAGCGCGGTCCGGTCCGGGCGAACCACGAACAGGCGCGTCCCGGTCGCGCGCGCCACGGGGAGGAGGCGCGCGCGGATGTGGCCGTACGTCCGGGTCGACTCCTGGCCGGCCTCGAGCCGGGCGACGCGGTCGGCGGGCAGCGCGGCGGCGGCGGCGCGGGCGGCCACCACGAGGCGCGCCGAGAGCTCGTCGTCGAGCGCGCGGCGGGCGAGCCGGTCGGCGACGAGCGCCATCACCGCGAGGGAGAGGAGCGCGGGCAGGAGCGCGGCGAGGGCGAAGCGGAGGCGCACCGGGCGATGCTACCCCGGCCCGGGCGCGGCAGACGACCGCCCCGCCACGCCGCCCTCGGCGGGAAGCGCGCCGCTCTGCTCGAGGAGGAAGTCGCGCACCATCGGGAACACCACCTCCGGCGCGTTCCGTCCGAGGAGCACGTCGCCGTGACCGTAGTCCCGGCCGCAGCTCCAGTAGCGCTTCGGCCCGGCCCAGCGCCGGAAGGCGGCCTCGACCACGGCGGGCGGCGCGAGCCCGTCCTTCTCGGCGGAGACGAAGAGCGCGGGCTGGCGAGCGCTCGCGAGCAGCGCGCGGTAGTCGCGACTGCCGTCCATGGAGCGGAACGAGTCCTCCCGCACGAAGGCGGCGAACTGGGCGAGCACGCCGGGCTGCAGGTTCTCGATCGCGTTCGCGAGCATGCGCCGGTAGACGGGCCGCTCGACGTTCCGCATGTTGATGGCGAGATCTGCCGCGGCGGGGTGCCAGTAGCCGGAGAACGGCGCGAGCAGCCGCGAGCCGAGCCGCAGGAACCCGCCGAGCGGCAGGTGGCGGAGCTTCACCACCGCGCGGAGCCGCTCCTGGACGTCGAAGTGGGCGGGCGCGGCGAGCGCCACGAGGGCGGCGACCCGCTCCGGGAAGAGCGCGCAGGCGGCCATCCCGAGGAGCGCGCCCTGGCTGTGGCCGACGAACAGGACCTGCGCCTCGCCGGTGGCGTCGCGGATCGCGTCCAGGGCGGCGGGCACGTCCTCGCGCAGGTAGGTGTCGAGGTCCCAGCGCCGGGTCGGCCCCCGGCGCGAGCCGCCGTGGCCCCGGAGGTCGAGGGCGAAGCAGTCGAAGCCGGCGCGGGAGAGGAACGCGGAGAGCGAGTAGCGCTCCACGCCGAAGTCGAGCGCCTGCCGGTTCATGGCGATGCCGTGGACGAGCAGCACCGGCGGGCGCCGCGCCGGGCCGCGCGGGCGGCGCCGGCCGAGCGCGAGCGTCCAGCCGTCGCCCGTGCGCGCGGGGACGACCTCGTCCTCGCCCGTCGGTGCGGCGAGACGCCACTGCCAGAACGCGTAGTGGAGGGCGGTGAGGACCGCGAGCGCGGCGACGGCGAGCAGCGCGAGGAGAGGGCCGGACATCGGGCGCGGATTGTAGCCGGGAGCGCGGCGGGGCGTGGCCTGACGGTTGCAGCCCAGGCTCCCGTGGCCCTCGCTCGAACGGTCGAAGCTCTGCACTCGGCCGTCTCTGCGTGGGACGCGCGAGGAAGCGAAGCCGGTGAGAAGATTGCTGTCTGGTTCTCGTGCAGCAGCCTGCTCGAATTCCAGGCAGCACGCCCGCAGGGTGAGCAGGCGGGAGCCGTTCCGTCGGGCGCGTTGACCGGCGGCCAGGGCCGGGCGTAGCGTGGAAAAACAGACACTTACCCACAGGGGTGCGCCGTGAAGAAGGTCGAGGCGATCATCAAGCCGTTCAAGCTGGACGAGGTGAAGCAGGCTCTTTCCGAGGTGGGCGTCGCCGGCCTGACCGCCACCGAGGTGAAGGGCTTCGGCCGCCAGAAGGGGCACACGGAGCTGTACCGCGGCGCCGAGTACGTCGTGGACTTCCTGCCGAAGGTGAAGGTCGAGGTCGTCGTCTCCGACCAGCTCGTCGGCCGCGTCGTCGAGGTCATCGAGCGCGCCGCCAAGACCGGCCGCATCGGCGACGGCAAGATCTTCGTGCTGCCCGTGGAAGAGGTCATCCGCATCCGCACCGGCGAGCGCGGCGACGAGGCGTTGTAGGCGGGAGCTTGTCCCGGAACGGCAAGGCTCCCCCGCTGCCGGCGGCGCTCGCCCGCGCCGCGGTGGACTCGATCGCCGACGCGGTGGTGATCGTGGGCGCCGACGGCGGGGTGGTGCACCTCAACCCCGCCGCGGAGGAGCTCTTCGGCCGCAGCCGCGAGCGCGCCGTCGACCTGCCGGTGCGCGCGCTCCCCGGCGGCGCGCAGCTCGCGATCCTCTCCGAGCGCGTGCGCATCTCGCAGGAGAGCCAGTCGATCGACTACCCGAGCCCGCAGGATCCGGGCGTCGCGGTGTCGGTCGAGGCGGGCCCGCTCCTCGACGGCCCCGCCTGCGTGGGGACGGTGATCGTGCTGCGCGTGCCGCGCGCCTCCGAGCGCGCGCTCGACTTCGAGGCGCTCGCCGCCGGCCTCGCGCACGAGATCCGCAACCCCCTCGCCGGCCTGCAGGGCTCGGCCGAGCTCCTCGCCCGCGAGGCGGAGGGCCCGGCGCGCGAGTACGCGGCGGTGATCGCGCGGGAGGCGAAGCGCGTCGACGGGCTCGTGCGCGAGCTGCTCGACCTCGCCCGCCCGGCGGCGCTGCAGACCGGGCCGGTCGACCTCCACGACGTGGTGGGGGACGTGCTCGTGCTCGCCCGCGGCATCCCCGGCGCCGAGAAGGTCACGTTCGTCGAGCGCTACGACCCGTCGCTGCCCAAGCTGCACGGCGACGCCGAGAAGCTCACCCAGGTGATGCTGAACCTCGTCCGCAACGCGCTCGACGCGGTGGCCGGCCGGGCGGGCGCCCAGGTGGTGCTCGAGACCGCGGCCTCCTCGCTCCGGCTGCGCGCCGCGAGCGGGCGCACCCGGCCGCTCGCGCGCATCTCCGTCCAGGACAACGGCCCGGGCATCGCCGAGGCGATGCTGCCCCGGCTCTTCACGCCGTTCGCCACGTCGAAGCCGCACGGCACCGGGCTCGGCCTCGCCGTGTCGCGCCGCATCGTCGAGGCGCACGGCGGCCGCATCGAGGTGAAGAACCGCGCCGCCGGAGGCGCCGAGGCGAACGTCTACGTGCCGCTCGACGTCTGAGGGCGCGCGAGGGGGCGGCGACCGCCCGGCGGGTGGCGCGCTGGCCCCGTCCTTGCTTAAGCCAGGCGGCAGATCCTGACCGGAGGCGTGGTGCGCAAGGTCCTCATCGTCGACGACGAACCCTCCGTGAGGTTCGTGCTCGCGCGCACGTGCGAGCGCGCGGGCGTGCCGTTCGAGGAGGCGGGCAGCGCCGAGGAGGCGCGTGACAAGCTCCGCGCGCTCGGCGGCGGCCGCAACGGCGTCGGCCTCGTGCTCCTCGACGTGCGGCTGCCCGGGGACGACGGGTTCAAGCTGCTCGGCGAGATCGGCGGGCGCTCCGACTCCCCCTTCATCGTGGTGATGACCGCCGAGGACACGATGCGCTCGGCGGTCGAGGCGATGAAGCGCGGCGCCGCGGACTACCTCGGCAAGCCGTTCGACCTCGCCCGCGTCGAGAAGCTCGTGCGGGACCTCGCGGCGGCCGAGCCGGAGGGCGCGAACGGCCACGAGGTGGCCGAGCCCGGCGGGCTCGAGCGCCACCTCGACGCGAACGCGGAGCCGCGCCGCTACAGCGAGATCGCGCTGCCGGAGACCCTCATCGGCCGCTCCGCGGCGATGATCGAGGTCTACAAGGAGATCGGGCGCGTCGCGCGCACCGAGATGACCGTCCTGCTCATGGGCGAGTCGGGCACCGGCAAGGAGCTCGTCGCCCGCGCCGTCCACGCGAACTCGACCCGCTCGCGCGGGCCCTTCATCACGGTCAACATGGCCGCGATCCCGAAGGACCTCATCGAGAGCGAGCTGTACGGCCACGAGAAGGGCTCCTTCACGGGCGCGGTGGAGCGTCGGCCCGGCAAGTTCGAGCTCGCGAGCGGCGGCACGCTCTTCCTCGACGAGATCGGCGAGATGCCGATCGAGCTGCAGGCGAAGCTCCTGCGCGTGCTGCAGGAGCGCGAGGTGGATCGCGTCGGCGGCACCCGCCCCCTCGCGGTGGACGTGCGGATCGTCGCCGCCACGAACGCCGATCTCGCGCGCTCCGTCGAGGAGGGCCGCTTCCGGCGCGACCTCTACTACCGGCTCGCGGTGGTGCCGATCCGGCTCCCGCCGCTCCGCGAGCGCGAGGGCGACGTCATCCTCCTCGCCCGCCACTTCGTCGCGAAGTACGGCGAGCAGCTGAAGGGGCGCCCGGTGGCGCTGGGGCGCGACGCGGAGCCGCTCCTCGCGGGCCACCCCTGGCCTGGCAACGTGCGCGAGCTGCAGAACGTCGTCCAGCGCGCGCTCCTCAAGCTCGCCGGTCCGCGCCTCGGCGCGAAGGACCTCGCCGGCCTCTTGCCCGTCGCGGCGGGCCAGGAGCGCGGCCTGAACGGCCTCGTGGAGACGATCCTCGACGCGCCCGCGCCGGAGGGCGGCCGCTACCACGCCGCCCTCGCCACGCTCGAGGCGCCGCTCCTCGCCGCCGCGCTGGCGCGCACGAACGGCAACCAGCTCCGCGCCGCGGAGCTCCTCGGCATGAACCGGAACACCCTGCGCGAGCGCATGCGCGCGCTGGGGATGAAGGCGAAGTAGCCGTCCGCCCGCCTGCCCGGACTCGCCGAGGGCGGCCCCGGGGAAGGCGCCCGCCCGCCGGGCCCTCGTGGAACGGCGCCCGGGAACGGGGCAGACTGCGGCCCGCTGCCCGAGATCCGGGCAGCACGCTGCCCAGCGGGCACGCAGGAGGAGGCGGGCCCCGCCTGGATCAGGGCTGCCTTCGCGATCCGGGGCGTGGCATGCAGCGTGCTATCCCCCCGCCCGTTCCCCCCACCGACTCACGGAGAGAAGACCCGATGCCGAAGATGACGCCGAAGCAGGCCCTCGACCTCGCGAAGGAGAGAAAGGCCACCTACGTCGACCTGAAGTTCATGGACTTCGTCGGCATCTGGCAGCACTTCTCGATCCCGCTCTACGAGCTGTCCGAGGAGGTCTTCGAGGCCGGCCTCGGGTTCGACGGCTCCTCGATCCGCGGCTGGCAGGCGATCCACGCCTCCGACATGCTCGTCATGCCGGACGCCGAGACCGCGGTGATCGACCCGTTCATGGCGGAGCCCACGCTCTCGCTCATCTGCAACGTGGTCGACCCGATCACGAAGGAGCCTTACTCCCGCGACCCGCGCAACATCGCCATCAAGGCCGAGAAGTACCTGAGGTCCACCGGCATCGGCGACACCGCGTTCTTCGGCCCGGAGCCGGAGTTCTTCATCTTCGACGAGGTCCGCTACGACCACGGCGTGAACCACGCCTTCTACAAGGTCGACTCGGGCGAGGGGCAGTGGAACACGGGCCGTGAAGAGGCCGGCGGCAACCTCGGCTACAAGCCCCGCTACAAGGAGGGCTACTTCCCGGTCGCCCCGACCGACTCGCAGCAGGACCTCCGCACCGAGATGTGCCGGGTGATGGAGTCCGTCGGCATCCACGTGGAGCGCCAGCACCACGAGGTCGCCACGGCCGGCCAGGCGGAGATCGACATCCGCTTCGAGTCGCTCGTGAAGTGCGCCGACAACCTCCAGTGGTTCAAGTACATCATCAAGAACGTCGCCCGCCGTCACGGCAAGACCGTGACGTTCATGCCGAAGCCGCTCTACGGCGACAACGGCTCGGGCATGCACGTGCACCAGTCGATCTGGAAGAGCGGCAAGCCGCTCTTCGCGGGCGACGGCTACGCGGGCCTCTCGGATCTCGCCATGTGGTACATCGGCGGCATCCTGAAGCACGGCCCGGCGCTCGCCGCGCTCTGCAACCCCGGCACGAACTCCTACAAGCGGCTCGTCCCGGGCTTCGAGGCGCCGGTGAACCTCGCCTACTCGGCGCGCAACCGCTCCGCCTCGATCCGCATCCCGATGTACTCGCCCTCGCCCAAGGCGAAGCGCATCGAGTTCCGCTCGCCCGACCCGTCCTCGAACGGCTACCTCGCGTTCGCGGCCATGCTCATGGCCGGCCTCGACGGCATCGAGAACAAGATCAACCCCGGCCAGCCCCTCGACAAGGACATCTACGGCATGTCGCCGGAGGAGCTGAAGGACATCCCGAAGATGCCGGGCTCGCTCGACGAGGCGCTCGAGTGCCTCCGCCGCGATCACAAGTTCCTGCTCAAGGGCGACGTCTTCACCGAGGACGTGATCGAGACCTGGATCCAGTACAAGTACGACAAGGAAGTGAACCCCGTCCGGATGCGCCCCTCGCCGATGGAGTTCGCCCTCTACTTCGACATCTGATGCGCGCGCTGCGCGCGCGCGTCAGATGTCTCAGACTTCGACGGTGTCTACGTAGGGGGGCGTTGCCCCCCTACACCCCCCGGCAAGTCACGGCCGCCCGCGAGGGCGGCCGTTCTCTTTTGCGGGCCGCACGCGGGGTGACGGTGTGGCCTCCCTCTGCTACACCTCGCGCCTTGGCCTCCCTCCGGAACAGGCTCTCCCACGCGCTCGGCGGCCTCCCGGCGACGTTCTGGATGCTCTTCACCGGCATGCTCGTGAACCGGCTCGCGAGCTTCGTCGGGATCTTCCTGGCGCTGTACCTCGTGCGCGAGCGCGGCCTCTCCCCGAGCGCGGCGGGGCGGATCGTCTCGCTCTTCGGCGTGGGCGTGCTCGTCGCCGGCCCCCTCGGCGGAACGCTCGCGGACGCGATCGGCCGGCGCGCGACCATGCTCCTCTCGCTGGGCCTCGGGGCGCTCGCGGTGGGCTCGATCGGCTTCTTGCGCGCGCCCTGGCTCCTCGGGCTGTTCGCGTTCCTCGCGGCGGCCACGAGCGAGCTCTACCGGCCGGCGATGAACGCGGCGATCGCCGACCTCGTGCCGCCCGAGGACCGCACCCGTGCGTACGGGCTCGTCTACTGGGCGGTGAACCTCGGCTGGAGCATCAGCCTCGCCTTCGCCGGCCTCGTCGCCGAGCGGAGCTTCCTCCTGCTCTTCCTCGCCGACGCCACGACCTGCCTCGCCTTCGCCGCCCTCGTCTTCCTGCGCGTCCCGGAGACCCGGCCGGCGGGGGCGCAGGCGCACTCGCCGCTCGCGGGCCTCTCCATCGCGTTCCGCGACGGGCAGCTCGTCACGTTCCTCTTGCTCCACCTGCTCGGCCTCGTGGTGTTCCTCCAGTTCCAGCTCGCCGCGCCGCTCGACATGGCGGCCCACGGGATCGGCCCGAAGGGCTTCTCCCTGCTCATGGCGATGAACGGGTTCGGGGTGGTGCTGCTCCAGCCGCTCCTCGGGCCCGCGCTCCAGCGGCGGGACGGCGCCAACCTCCTCGCCCTCTCCGCGCTCCTCTTCGGCCTCGGCTTCGGGGTCAACGCCGCGGTCGGCACGGCCCTCGGCCAGGCGGTGGGTCCACTCCTCGTGTATGGTTCCGGCGTCCTGTTCTGGACGGTGGGCGAGGTGGTGGGGTTCCCGACCGCGAACGCGCTCGTCGCGAACCTCGCGCCCGCCGCGCTGCGTGGTCGCTACCAGGGCGCGTTCTCGATGGCGTGGGGCGTCGCCTTCACGCTCTCGCCGCTCGTCGGCGGCGAGGTGCTGACGCGCTTCGGCGCGCGGGCGCTCTGGCTCCTGTGCCTCGCGCTCGGGTCGCTCGTGGCGGCCCTGCACCTCGCCGCGGCGGGCCCGCGCCGCCGCCGCCTCGCCGCCCTCCGGGCGCACGCACCGCCGCCCGGCTGAGTGGCTGCTGTCGCCCGTGCTCCCCCTCCACCGGGGAGGCGACATCGGCCGACCGTCCGCAGCATGGGGATCGGAGGAGGCCGGCATGGGCGCGCGACGGACCGGGATCGACGGGCTGTTCGAGGAGCTCGAGCGCGTACGCGGGAGCGCGGTGAAGCGGTGCGCTCCGTACGTCCGGGCGCTCGAGCTGTTGCCCGAGGCGCTCGCCGGTCCTGCGGCCCGGTTCCTGGCCGCCGCGTGGGAGCGGCGCACGTTCCACGTCTACTGGGAGCGGCCGCTCCTGCTCCTCGCCGCGCTGCGCCACGATGCGATGAAGGAGGGCGAGGGCCACCCGCTGTTCGCCGCCTTCGCGGCGCCCGCGCCGAGTGCCGCCGCGGTCACCGTCGACGCGCTGCGCGCCGCCCTCGACGGCACGCGCGAGCGGCTGTTCGACACCCTCGCGGAGCGGAGCCTCCAGACGAACGACACCTCGCGGGCGGTCGCGTGGCTGTGGCCCGCGGCGCTCGCGGGGCTCTCGAACGGCGCGCGCCCCTTGGCGCTCGTGGACGTCGGCGCGAGCGCGGGCCTGAACCTCGTCGCCGACGCGCTGCCCGCGATCTGGACGGACGAGGCGGGCGCTCCGCTCGAGGTCGCGAAGGGGGTCGCCGCGGTGACGCGCCTCGGGCTCGATCCCGCGCCGCTCGACGCGACGAGGCCGGAGGACGCGGAGTGGATCCGCGCGTGCATCTGGCCCACCGACGCCGAGCGGCTCGCCCGGCTCGAGCTGGCGCTCGGGGCCTACCGGCTCGCGCTCCGACGCCCGGACGCGCCCGTGCTCGCCCCCGTGGCGGCCACGGCGGTGCCGGCGCGGCTCGACGTCCTCTCCGCCGCCGAGCGCGGCGCGCTCGTGCTCGCCTACCAGACGGTGATGCGCGACTACCTACCGCCGCAGGAGCGCGCCGAGTACGCGGCGGGGATGCGGGCCTGGCTCTCGGCCCAGCCGCCCGGCCAGGCCCTGTGGGTGGAGCTCGAGGCGGCCGGGCCGGAGGCCGGCCCCGAGGAGCCGGCCGCGATCGTCGCGCACGTCCGGTCCCCGGCCGGCGCCGTGAAAGACCTCGTCCTCGCCGGCTGCGGCTTCCACCCGACCCGCATCGCGCGGCGCACCGGGGCGGTCGCCGAGCTCGCGGCACTCCTCGCGCGCGAGCCCGCCGCCGCGCACCCTTGACCGGGCGCGCAGAGCTCCTCCTCGCCGCCGCCCTCCTCGCGACCGCGGAGCCTGCCGCCGGCGCGGAGTGGGGCGTGCAGCTCCTCGTCGGCGGGCCGCTGAACCTGCGGACGCCGCTCACGATCCGTCAGCGCGGCGAGCCCGATCTGCACCTGCGCGCCCGCTGGGCGACGCGGCCGTTCGAGAACCCGATCTATTACGGCATCGGCGGCTTCCGCCGCGAGGGCGGGCGCGAGATCTCGCTCGAGTTCCTGCACCACAAGATCTACCTGCAGAACCCGCCGCCCGAGGTGCAGGACTTCTCCGTCTCCCACGGCTTCAACCTGCTCGTCGGGTCCTACGGGATCGAGGTCGCTCGTGGCGTCTGGACGCGCCTCGGCGGCGGCCTCGTCCTCGCGCACCCGGAGAGCACCGTCCGCGGGCAGGCGCTCGACGAGGGGCGAGGTCTCTTCGGCCTCGGGTTGCACCTCGCCGGGCCGTCGCTGTCCGCCGGGATCGAGGGGCGGCTGCCGCTCGGCACCGATCGGCTCCGGCTCACGGTCGGCGGACGCGTCGTCGGCGCCTACGCCGGCGTCCCGATCGCGAACGGGAGCGCGCGCATCCCGAACGTCGCCTTCCACGCGACGGCGGGGCTCGACGGCGTGCTCGTGCGGTGAACGCGCCGGGAGCGACGCCGCCCACGCCGTGTCCGGCGGTTCACATGGCGAGGCCGCCGTCCACGTCCACGCACCGTCCGTCGAAGTAGTCGCACTCGACGATGAAGCGGAGCGCCCTCCAGATGTCCTCGGGCGTGCCGATGCGGCCGACCGGGATCGCCGCGACGAGCGCGTCGCGGGCCTTCGCGTTCATGCCCTGCGTCATCGGCGTCTCGATCATGCCCGGCGCGATCGCGCCGACACGGATGCCGAACGGCGCGAGCTCGCGCGCCCAGGTGACGGTGTTCGCCGCGAGGGCGGCCTTGGCCGCGACGTAGTTCGACTGGCCACGGTTCCCGTGGCGCGCCACGGACGACATGTTCACGACGACCCCCGGGCGCGTGCCGGCCCTGGCCAGCGTCGCGGCGACCTCGCGCGCCATCAGCGTCGCGCCGGTGAGGTTCACGCCGATGACGGCGTCCCAGTCCGCCCGCGGGAGCGTGGTGATCTCGCCGGTGGCGCGATCCCGCTTCACGAGCAGCCCGTCACGGATGATTCCGGCGTTGTTCACGAGCGCGTTGAGGCCCCCCATCGCCTGCGCCGCCCACGCCACGAACGCCTTCACGTCCTCCTCGTCGGAGACGTCCAGGCGGCGGCGGTGGACGGCCGCGGGGAGCTCGGAGAGCTTCGCCTCGTTCACGTCGCCCGCCGCGACCACCGCGCCCGCCTCGGCGAGCCGGTGGACGAAGTGGGCGCCCATCCCCTGCGCACCACCGGTGACGATCACCTTCAGCTCTCTCAGCTCCATCGGCGCGTTCTCCAGTCGTTACCGTCGTTCAGCCGCTCCCGCCGTCCCCGCCCACCGCGGCGCGTCCCCACCGTCGACGTCGTACGCTCCGTCGACGGCGCCGGCGCGCGGAGGCGTTTGACGCCGGCCCGCCTCTCCGGTTATGCGCCTTGGCCCCATGGCCACGCACCCCAGGCTCGCAGCGCCAGCCCTCCCGGAGCCAGCGCACAGGAGGGGCCCTCCGGGCCGCGGCGCCTGGTGGCGAGAGCCGACCCGCCCGCAGTGGCTCTCGTTCCTCGCCGCCTGGCTCGGCTGGGTGCTCGACGGCTTCGACTTCACGATCTTCCTCCTCGCCATGCGCGACATCGCGAAGGAGTTCGGCGTCACCTACGTCGCGACCGCGGGGAGCATCACCCTCACCCTGCTCGTGCGGCTCGCGGGCGGGCTCGCGGCCGGCGCGCTCGCCGACCGGGTCGGGCGGAAGCTCCCGCTCATGATCTCGATCGCGTGGTTCGCGCTGTGCGACGGCGCGGTCGCCTTCGCGCCGTCGTTCGGCTGGGTGCTCGTCTTCCGCACGCTGTTCGGGTTCGGGATGGGGGCGGAGTGGACTGCCGGCGCCGCGCTCGCGATGGAGAGCTGGCCCGTGCGGAGCCGCGGGATCGCGTCGGGCCTGCTCCAGGGGAGCTGGGGGGTTGGCTTCATCCTCGCGGGCGTCGCGCACGCGTGGGTGGTGCCGGCCTTCGGCTGGCGCCCGTTGTTCCTCCTGGCCGCGCTTCCCGCGCTGCTCGTCATCCCGATCCGGCTCCTCGTGCAGGAGAGCGCGGAGTGGCGCCGCGCGGCGCGGGAGCGCCCGCGGACCTCGCTCGCGGAGCTCGCGCGCGAGGGGGTGCTCCTGCGGATCGCCTGGGCGAGCGCGCTCCTCGGGATGAGCTTCTCCGTCTACTACGGCCTCACCGGGCTGTGGCCTGCGCTCCTGCAGGGCGAGCTCGGCCGGCCTCCCGGCGACGTCGCCGGGCTGGTCACGCTGTTCAACGTGGGGATGATGGTGGGCGCGGTGGGCTGCGGCTGGCTCGCGAGCCGCGCCGGCGTGGTCCCCGCCCTCGCAATTCCGCTCGTCCTGCTCCTGCCGGCGCTGCCGCTCCACGTCGGCCTCGCGCCCGGCCTCCTGTGGGCGGGTGCGCTCCTCGCCGGCGTGCTCGGGGCGGGCACCTCCGGCGTGACGCCCATGCTCTTCACGCTGCTCTTCCCCCCGCACGTGCGCGCCCGCTCGATGGGCGTTGCCTACCACGTGGGCGCGCTCGTCGCCGCGGTCACGCCGACCCTCGTGGCCGCACTGCACGAGGACGCGGGGGTCCCGCTCTCCCGCGCCATCGCCGGCGTGGTCGCCGCCGCGGCCGCGCTCACGCTGGCGGTGCTCTTCCTGCGCCCGCGCGGTGCGCTGCCGGACGGCGGGGCGCCGCTCCCGGACGACACCGCGCGCTGACGTTCAGCGCAGCGCCGCGGGCCAGAAGCGCCAGGTGCACGCGGCCTCGCTCTCGAGCGTGCCGGCCACCTCCTGCACGAGGGTGCCGTCCGGGCCGATCCACGGCGCGGGCGGCGCGCGCCAGGGGAAGCGCTCGCAGGCCGCCGCGCCCGGGAGGGCGAGCGTGCCGCACACCTCGCCGTCCGGCGCGACGATCTCGAGCGTCTGCGCGCAGGCCCCGCTCCCGTCGGGGCCGCTCCGCGCGAGCGCGTAGGCGCGACCCGCGAGCACCCGGTGCAGCGCGGCGCCGCCCGCCGCGGCGAGCCACGCGGGGACGGGACCGCCGGCGAGCTTGCCCGCCTCGAACCGGCGCACGAACGCGCCCGCGCCGTCCTGCAGGGCGAGGCTCCCGTCGAGGAGCGCGACGAGCGTCCCCGGCGCGGCGACGCCCGCGTCGAACGGCGGCCCGAGCGGCGCGCCGTCCGCATCGAACCAGCGCGCGGCGACCGCGCCCGGCGCGCACGGCGTGACGCCCGACCAGAGGACGAGGATGTGCCCGGCGGGATCGGTGCCGACGGCGAGGGCGGAGGAGGAGCGGAGCACCGGCGCGTCCGCCTCGCGGTGCGAGACCTCGACCGTGAAGAACGCGCGCAGCGCGCCGCGGGCGTCGAAGCGCGCCGCGTAGATCCCGTTCTCACCCTCCGCGTCCCCCGGCCCGGCGGAGACGACGAGCGCGCCGCCCGCGCCGTCCGGCCCGACCGCGTAGGGCCCCGAATAGCCCGAGCGCTGCTGCAGGAGCGTGAAGCCGGATGGCCATGGATCCGCCGAGACCGGCGTCGTCCGCCCGTCGGCGGTGAAGGTCGCCGCGCCCGAGGCGTGGCGGTAGGCGAGGAAGCCGGACGGCCCGCCGAACACCTCGGCGCCCCCGAAGAGCTTCGCGGGATCCGCCGCGTACCAGGCCTGCGTGCCGTCGGCCCTCCAGACCGCGAATGCGCCGGTGGCGTACGTCGGCCCGTAGAGCAGGCCCGCTGCGACCGCGCCCGTGCCGTCGGCGGCGGCCGCCGTGCACACCGCGCCCGCGCCGAAGGCGGGCAGGCTCGCGGTCATCGCGGGGGGAAGCGCCGGGACGGTGATCCCCGCGCACGACCCGCCGGTGGTAGCCGGAGCGGGTAGCTCCGGCGCGCTCGCGCAGGTGAGGCGGGTCACGTCCGCGTCCGAGAGGCGGCTGCTGCCGGTCCCGACGCCGTCCTTCGCGCCTGGATTCCCGCACGCCGACAGAACGACCACCGCCAGGAGCACGTTCGCCCGCATCGGGACCTCCGGGCGAAACCTACGTGCGGTGGGTCGGCCAGGCGACGCCCGTCCGGCGCGCCCCTCGGGAGGCTGGACGGGGAGATCCCGACACCTCGCCGGCCGGGACGGCACCGGCACGTGTCCCCTTCAGGCAGGCGCGCGCGCTCCCGGGGCGTCGGTGGCGATCAAGCGTCCCGCAGCCATCAAGGCGGCCGCTCGGTCAGCATCCGCTTGACCGGACGACCCGCCGTTATTTAGGATGTCCGTTATAACGGACACACGGCCGTCACAACGAAAGGCCCCAGGAGGGGAAACGTCATGCATGGAATCGGATCGAAGCTTTGGCGGCTCGCGGCGCTCGCCGCGGTAGCCACGGGCGCGCTCACCGCGGCGCCCGCGCGGGGCGCGGAGCAGGCCGGGGCAGGCGGCGAGACGAAGCTCCTCAACGTCTCGTACGACCCGACCCGCGAGCTGTACGACGCGGTCAACAGGGCGTTCGCCGCCAGGTGGAAGGCGAAGACCGGCCAGGACCTCAGCGTGCGGCAGTCGCACGGCGGCTCCGGCAAGCAGGCGCGCGCCGTCATCGACGGGCTCGAGGCCGACGTGGTCACCCTCGCCCTCGCCTACGACGTGGACGCGATCGCCGCGCGGGGGCTCCTCCCCGCCGACTGGCAGAAGCGCCTGCCGGAGCGCGCGTCGCCGTACACCTCGACCATCGTCTTCCTCGTGCGCAAGGGGAACCCGAAGGGCCTGCGCGACTGGGACGACCTCGTGAAGCCCGGCGTCCAGGTGATCACCCCGAACCCGAAGACCTCGGGCGGCGCACGCTGGAACTACCTCGCCGCCTGGGCGCACGCGGTGAAGAAGAGCGGCGGCGACGAGGCGAAGGCGCGCGAGTTCGTGAAATCTTTGTACCGGAACGTGCCGGTGCTCGACTCGGGCGCCCGCGGCTCCACCATCACGTTCGTGGAGCGCGGGCTCGGCGACGTGCTCCTCGCCTGGGAGAACGAGGCGTTCCTCGCCGTAGAGCAGCTCGGGAAGGGGAAGTTCGAGATCGTGGTGCCGCGCTCGAGCATCCTCGCGGAGCCGCCGGTCGCGGTGGTGGAGCGGAACGCCGACCGGCACGGGACCCGCGCGCTCGCGCAGGCGTACCTCGAGTTCCTCTACACGCCCGAGGGCCAGGAGCTCGCCGCGAGGAACTACTACCGGCCCCGCGATCCGGCGGTCGCGGCGCGCCATGCGGCCCGCTTCCCCAGGCTCGAGCTCGTCACCATCGACGCCTTCGGCGGCTGGCAGAAGGCGCAGGCCGCGCACTTCGCCGACGGCGGCGTCTTCGACCAGATCTACACGCCCGGTCAGTGAACGGCGTTCCCTGAGACCTCCCGGAGAAGACCCATGAGCTTCCGCCTCTCGCTCGCCGCGCTCGCGGCCGTCGCTACCCTGCTCGCCCCGCCCGCCCGCGCGCAGGAGAAGACCTCCCCCGTGTTCTACGGCGTGCTCAACGTCCAGGCCTCGCGCCTCGACGCGCCCACCCCCGGCGCGAACACCTCGACCGTGGAGCTTCGGCGCGCCCGCATCGGCGCGCGCGGCGAGGTGACGCCGCACGTCGCCTACTCCTTCCTCTTCGACGCCGCCGACGCCTCGGTGAAGGACGCCTACGCGGCGCTCCAGGGCTTCTCGCTCTTGCCCGGGCTCGAGCTGCGTGCCGGCCAGTGGAAGACGCCCTTCGGCTACGAGCAGCCGGAGAGCGACACGAAGCTCCTGTGGGTGACGAGCTCGTACGTGGTGGCGGCGCTCGCGCGCTCCACCACGACCTCGAGCCTCACGGCGAGCTCCGACGCGCGCGACCTCGGCCTCGGGGTGGTGGGGCGGTGGAGCATCGCCGGCGGGCTCGGCGCGGACCTCGCCGCCTCGGTGGTGAACGGCGCGGGCCCCAGCCGGCGCGACGACCTCGACGAGAAGAACGTGTGGGGCCGAGCCGGGCTCTCGCTCGCGGCCGGCAGGACGACGGTGCGCGCGGGTGGATCGTACGGCTACGGGCGTCAGCTCGCCGGCCTCGGCGCGAACGGCCGCTTCGACGGCGTCGGCGCCGCGGTGGACGACACCTCGTTCTACTTCCTGACCTACGGCGCGGACGCGACGCTCGACACCCCGTATCTCTTCGCGGCGGCCGAGCTCATCCAGTCGGAGCGCGACGTCTTCACCGCCGCAACGGGCGCGCGCTCGGACGCGCTCGCGCGCGGCTGGTACGCGGGGCTGTACGGGAAGACCCCCTGGAACGTGGGCCCGGTCTTCCGGGCGGAGCGCTTCGACCGCAACCGCACGACCGCCGGCGATCGCAACGAGCGCTACACGGTGGGCGCCTACGTGGACCTCCTCCCCATCAAGGCGCGGCTCATCGCCAACTACGAGCTCGATCAATCGCAGAAGGCGGTGCGGACCGGAGATCGGGCGGTCCTCTTCGGGCAGGTCATCTTCTAGGGCGGGGCGGGGCCCGGGCCCCGGCGGTCGGATCGACGCCGGGGCCGACTCTCCTTCGCTGCGAGCGCGGCGCGTGCCCCGCCTCCGGAGCGAGCGATGCGGCCGGTAGGCCGCGCGGCCACACCGGCGCACGCGTTGATCCGATGTGCCCCCACCGGTATCGTGCCGGGACCGTGCGGCCGAAGATCCTCCTCGTCGACGACAACGCCGAGCTGCTCTCCCTGCTGGCCCGCCTGATGGAGGCCGAGGGGTGGACCCCCATCGCCGTCGGCAAGGGCCACACCGCCATCTCCAAGGTCGCGACCGAGAAGCCCGCCGCCGCGGTGGTGGACGTCCTCTTGCCGGACATGATGGGCTACGACGTCGCCCACGCGCTCCGGAACGCGAGGGTGCCGTTCGTCTTCATGACGGGCGTGTTCAAGGGCGGCCGCGCCGCCACGGACGCGCGCACCCAGCACGGCGCGGCCGAGTACTTCGAGAAGCCGTTCGAGGCGCACAAGCTCGTGCTGGCGCTGCGCGCGCTCCTGCCGGCGACGACGCCCGCGCCCACGCGCACCCCGGCGCCTCCGCCGCTCCACGGGAACGACTTCGACGTGGAGGTCGCGGTCGAGGCGGACGAGCCCCTCGAGCCGATGGAGCTCACCGGCAAGGTGGTCCTCACCGAGGACGGCAAGGTCTCGGCGGTGCTCCGCGGCGAGACGGTGACGGCCGCGTCGGTGGGGAGCCCCGCGCGTCCGCCGCCCCGCCCCGCCCCGCCGCGCCCGCCTCCGAGCCGCCCGGGGCCCGACCTGTCCCGCACCGAGGGACGGCTCGAGGACAACGTCCCCGAGCTCATCACCGCCTTCCACCTCGCGCAGCAGACCGGCGAGCTGACCCTGCAGAAGGGCAAGGTCAAGAAGACGATCTACTTCGAGAAGGGGCGGCCCTGCTTCGCCATCTCGAACCTCGTCACCGACCGCTTCGGCCCGTTCCTCGTGCGCGTGGGCAAGATCACCACCGCCCAGCTCGAGGAGTGCCAGGCCGCCGCCGATCGCTCCGGCCGGCGCACCGGCGACATCCTGGTGGAGATGAAGCTCCTCAAGGACACCGAGAAGCTCTACTACCTCGCCCAGCAGGTGAAGGCGATCGTCTACTCCGTGTTCGGCTGGGAGGAGGGCGAGTACCGGATGCACTTCACCGACCGGGCCGCCCAGGAGGCGATCAAGATCGACCTCCACCCGGCGAACCTCATCGTCCGCGGCGTGAAGAAGCTCTACAAGCCGGAGCGGCTCTTCCGCCTGCTCAGCCCGGAGGACCGGCTCATCCCGAGCCCGCAGCCGGCCTACGGGCTGCACGAGGTCGAGCTCGAGCGCTGGGAGGCGGAGACGCTGCCCAGGGTGGACGGCACGCGAACGGTCGCCGAGATCGTCCACCACGCCCAGCGGCCCGAGCACGCGGTGTACGGCTTCCTCGTCGGGATGTTCGCGCTCAAGATCCTCGACCGGAGCTGAGGCCCGGGGCTCGCTCCCGCGGTCCACCCCCACGCCGCTCGCCCGCTCGCTTGGTCCGTCCCGGCGCGGGCCTCCCACGATTACAGCTTCCCGCGATCGACCGCTCGCCCCGCCGCCCGTGGGGGCGCGCGACGGCGCATTCCGCACTATCGTTTTTGCGGAGCGCGACCATGCATCTCTTGGATCTCATCTTCGGCGTTGCGATCCGGGGGCACCATTTCTTCGAGGATGGCTGGGGTGATCGCGCGATCTGCGCGTCCGCCGATCCGGAGCTGCTGCTCCGGCGCAGGACGCGGCCCATCGACGTCCGGCTCTCACCGAGCAGGCGCGCGCACGGCGGGATCGTCCGCGACGGGACGTTCGAGAGCCCGGAGGAGCGGCTGCCTTCCTGCGCGCGCACGGCGCGAGTGAAGCTCCTCCTCCCCGAGGGCGAGCTGCGCGGCGTGTTCGTGCACCTCGCCGCCTCGGGCGACCAGGGCTTCGGGATGCGGCTGCGCTTCGCCGAGCCGCTGCTCGCGCACGGCGTCGGCGCGGCGGTGCTCGAGAACGCGTACTACGGCGCGCGCCGTCCGGAGGCGCAGCTCCGTCACGCGGTCCGCTCCGTCGCCGACATGCACCTCATGGCGGCCGCGACCTTCCTCGAGGGCCGCGCGCTCCTGCGCTGGCTGCGCGACGCGGTCGGCGCCGAGCGGGTGGGCGTGACGGGCTACAGCATGGGCGGCCAGCTCGCGGCGATGGTGGGCGCCGCGGCGTCGTTCCCCGTGGCGGTGGTGCCGGTCGCGCCGGCCTGCTCGCCGGACTCGGTCCTGCGCGCGGGGGTGCTCCGGCACGTGCCCTCCTGGCCGAAGCTCGCCGGCGAGGGCGAGAGCGAGGAGTCCGTGCGCGAGGCGCTGCTCGCCATGGCCGCGCAGTTCTCGGTGACCTGCCTGCCGGCGCCCGTCTATCCCGAGGCGGCCATCGTGGTCGGCACCGCCTCCGACGGCTTCGTGCCGCCGTCGGAAATGCGGCGCATCGCCGAGCACTGGGGCGCCGAGCTGCGCTGGTTGCCCGCCGGACACGTGAGCGCCATCCTCCGCCACCAGGGCGCGATGCGGCAGGCGATGCTCGACGCGCTCGAGCGGCTCGACGCGGCCCCGCTGCCGAGGCGCCGCCCGCGCCGCGAGGCGCTGCGCGAGGACGCGGTGAAGACGGCGCCCCCCGCGATCGCGGCCCGCTCCGGCCGGCGCGACCGGCCGCGCGGCGCTGCGCTGCGCCAGCGGCGGCCCGCGACGCGCAGACCCCCTCGGGGATGATCCACGGGGGCTGCGCCCCCGCCCCGCCGAGCGAAGCTCCGCGCGCTCGTGCGCGCGTACCGATCGATGCCCCACCCCGACAGCCGGGTCCCGTGCGCCGCCGCGAGCGGCGTCGCCGCTTCCGCGGCGGCGCCCCCGCGGGGGGGGGGGGGGGGGGGGGGGGGGCGCGCCGATCGGCCGTTCATCGCCGGCAGACCGCCGCGAGGGGATCCCGTTCAGACGTGCGTCGGGTCGTGCCCCGTCGCGAGCCGCGGGATGCGCGTGGCGACGGCGAGGTGCTCCCGGGTGCGGAGCCGGGCGAGGACACCGCGCGGGTCGGGCGCGGGGCCGGCGAAGGCGAGGAGCCGCTCGACGCGCGCGCGCGCCTCGGCGAGCCGGGCGCGCGGGATGCGCCCGCCCTCGACGGCGGCGCGGACGAGATCGATGGCGCGGTGCTGCACGCCCGCGGTGTGGCAGACGAGGAGGGCGTCCACCCCCGCCGCGACCGCGCCCGGCGCGGCCTCCTCGAGCGGGAAGTGCTCGGCGACCGCCTTCATCTCGAGGTCGTCCGAGATCGCGCAGCCCTGGAAGCCGACCCGCTCGCGCAGGAGCCGCATCACCTCCGGCGAGAGCGTGGCTGGCCGGCGCGGGTCGAGCGCCTCGAAGACGACGTGCGCGGTCATCACGGAGGCGACGCCCGCGCGCGCGAGCGCCCGGAACGGCGCCAGCTCCACCTCCTCGAGCCGCGCGAGCGGGTGCGGGAGGCGGGGCAGGTCCTTGTGCGAGTCCTGGCTCGTGTCGCCGTGGCCGGGGAAGTGCTTCGCGCAGGCGGCGACGCCGGCCGACTGGAGCCCCTCCGCGAGCGCCACGCCGAGCCGCGCGACGGCGGCGGGATCGCGCGAGAACGCGCGATCTCCGATGACGGGGTTCGCGGGGTTCGTGTCCACGTCCACGACCGGCGCGTAGTCCTGGTCGATGCCCACGGCGCGCAGCTCCCGGCCGAGGAGCGCGCCCACCTCGCGCGCGAGCGCCGCGTCGCCCGCGTCGCCCAGCGCGCGCATCGGCGGGACCTCCGTGAAGCCCTGCGGCTCGCGCAGGCGGGCGACACGGCCTCCCTCCTGGTCGATCGAGACGAGGAGCGGCCGGCCCGCGGCGGCCTTGAGCGCGTGGACGAGCTCCGCCACCTGCTCGGCCCCGTCCACGTTGCGGCCGAAGAGGACGACCCCGTACACCCCGCGCCGGACGAGCTCCAGCACCTCGGGCGACGGGGTCTTGCCGTGGAAGCCGACGCAGAAGAGGCCGGCGACGTCGCGGTCGAGCGTGGAGATCACCGCGCCATCCTAGCCACGGCCGGGCGGCGGGCAAGGTGCCCGCTCCGCGGCGCTGCCGTGCCGATCGGGCCGCGGGCCCGACGCTCGCTTCAGCTGATGAGCACTCCCTCGAGGAAGAAGGCCGCGAGCGCGAGGACGAGGAGGACGGACCAGAGGGGGATCGTGCGGCCCGCCCCCGCCGCCTGCGCGTCGCCCTCGACCTTCGCGTGCGTCTCGCCGCCGAAGTAGGCGGTGAGCTCCTTCGGCTCGAGCCGCCGCGTGTCGGACTCGCGCGGATCGGGCGAGACGGCGAACGCGAGGCGCGGCTCGAGCCGCTCGCCCTTGCCCTGCGCCGCCACCTTCACCTGCCAGAGGCCCGGCTCGCGCGGCGTGACGACGAGCCCGCCGCGCTCTCCCTCGCGCAGCCCCATCCGCTCGAGCTCCGCCGGCCCCCGTTCCCGCCCGCCCGGATCGACGAGCCCGGCGAGCCGCTCGCCCGGCTCGAGCCGGATCGTCCGCTGCGCGCCCACCACGAGCGCCGGCTCGCGCCGCTCCTCGAGCCCGCCCGCCAGGAAGCCGGCGAAGCGCTGCATCGCCGGGAGGAAGCTCGTGCGGATCGGCCAGTCGGTCCAGTCGCGGTCGGCGCTCGAGGTGAAGAGCAGCACCCGGCCGCGGCCGCGCCGCGCCTCGACGAGCGCCGGCGCGCCGTCGTCGAAGCTCGCGAGCACCGTCGCCGGGGCTCCCTTCGGGCCGGGCTTCGCGAGGACGTAGCGGTAGGTGCGCGTGCCGAGGAGCCCCTCGCGCGCCTCGCCCACGAAGATCGACAGCGCGGGGTGATCCCAGGCCACGTCCGCGAAGCGCGCGGCCCGCGCCGCACCGTCGGCGGGCGAGGCGGCGGTCTTCACGACGTGGAGCGGCATCGGCAGGAGCTTGCCGAGCTCGCGGTCGTACGCCTCGGGATCGACCTCGTCGCCGAGCGAGAGGAAGAGCCCGCCGCCGTTCTCCACGAACCGCTCGAGCTCCGCGGCCTTCGCGCCGACGCTGCGCACGTTGAGGAGGAGCACGACGTCGTACCTGGAGAGGTCCTCGCCCGGGAAGGCGTCCGCGTCCACGAGCTTCGGCCGCACCGGCGACGCGGGCGAGGCGAGCGCGGACTCCACGAAGTAGGCCTCGTCCCGGTAGCGCACCGGCGAGGGCGCGCCGTCCACGACGAGCGCCCTCACCTCGCGCGGCACGACGAGGGCGACCGCGCGGGCGTCGTCCATCGGGAGCGCGTCCTCCGGGAGCGCCACCTGCAGCACGGCCGGGCCGCCCTGCGGGAAGGCATAGGAGAGCGTCTTGCGCACGGTGCCGCCGGCGGGGAGATCCACGAACGCGCGGATCGCGGTCTTCGCGCCGGGGCCGGCCCCGGCGGAGAGCCCGAGCGGAACGTCCTTCCGCGCCTCACCGCCCGCGCTCGACACGGCCGCGGTGACGCGGTAGCCGCGGGGGCCCGCCGCGGGATCAGGCTCGGCGTCTAGACCGACCACCGCCAGGTTCGGGAGCGGCGCGCCGCGCGCGGCGTCCTGGACGGTCACCTCGGGGAGGATCTTCCCCTCCGGCCCCTCGATCACCGGCGGAGGCACATCGAGCCGCCAGGCGCTCGCGGCGAGGTCGGTCGCGACGACGACGCGCTTGCCGAGACGCGCCTGCGCGGCGGGGCTCGCGAGCGCGCGCACCGCCGCGCCGACGCAGGCGGTGAGGTCCGCGTGGCCCGCCCACGCCTCGGCCTGCTCGAGCAGCCGGCGCACCGCGGCGCGGTCGAAGCCCGGCGGTTCGGCGGCGGGCGTCTCGGCGCCGCACACGACCGCGGTGGCGGGCTCGTCGGGACCGAGCGCGGCGAGGGCGCCGAGCGCGTCGGCGCGGGCGCGCTCGAACAGGGCCCGCCCGCCGAGCCGGTAGCGCATGGAGCCGGAGGCGTCCAGTACGATGGCCGTGGCCTTCGGCCCCTCGACGACCGCGGCGGCCGCCTCCCCCGGCCGCTCCGCGCGCGGCCGCGCGATCGCGAGCGCCGCGGCGGCGAGCAGGAGGGTGCGCGCGGTGAAGAGCAGCACCTTCCGGATGCGCAGGCGCCGCTGCGTCTCGCGCCGGGCGCGGAGGATGAAGTCGATCGCCGGGAAGGGCGTCGGCCGCGGGCGGCGGCGGAAGAAGAGGTGGATCGCGAGCGGGATGGCCGCGGCGAGGAGGCCCCAGAGGAGCGCGGGGTTCAGGAAGCCGATGCTCATGCGGCGCTGCGCTCGCGGCGGGCGAGGAACGGGACGAGCACCTCGTCGAGCGGGCGGTCGGTGCGGCAGAGCGCGTAGTCCACGTCGGCCTCGGCGGCGGTCCGCTTCGTCTCCTCGAGCCAGCGCCCGAGCACCTCGAGGTAACCCTTCCGCACGTCGCGACCGTGCGCCTCCACCTGGCGCGCGTCCTCCATGGAGAGGAACAGGGTCGGATCGTCGAACGGGAACTCGAGCTCGGCGGGATCGAGCACGTGGAAGATCGTGACCTCGTGCTTGCGCCGGCCGAGCTGGGCGAGCTTCTTCACGATGCGCTCGTCCGGGTCGAGCAGGTCCGAGAAGACCACGACCGAGGAGCGGCGCGGCGCGTTCTCGATGATCCAGTCCACGGCCGCGTCGAGCCGCGTCTCGCCCTGGGGCCTCGCCGCCTCGAGCGCCTCGACGACCGGCGTCAGGTGGCTCGCCGACGCGCGGGGCGGGATGGCGCCCGCGACGTGGCCCTGCACGAGCACGAGCCCGGCCGCGTCCTGCTGGCGTACGAGCAGGTAGCCGAGGGACGCGGCGAGCGCGCTCGCGTACTCGAGCTTCGAGAGCCGGTCGGGATCGCCGCGGTAGCCCATCGAGCCGGAGGCGTCCACGACGAGGTAGGCGCGGAGGTTCGTCTCCTGCTCGAAGCGCTTCACGTAGTACTTGTCGAACTTCCCGTAGGCCTTCCAGTCGATGTGGCGGATCTCGTCGCCGGGCGCGTACTCCTTGTGCTCGGCGAACTCGACCGACTGGCCGTGGTGCGGCGACTTGTGGAGCCCGGAGAGCACGCCCTCCGTCACCGCGCGCACCCGGAGCTTCAGGGTGCCGAGCTTCGCGAGGACGGCGGGATCGAGGAGGGGGCGCTTCGCGTCGGCCATCGCGCCGCTAGCCCTTCACCTTCTCGAGCAGCCGGCCCACGATCTCGGCGCTCGTCACGCCCTCGCTCTCGGCGCGGAAGTTCGCGATCACGCGGTGCACGAGGACGTTCCTCGCGAGCGCGCGCACGTCCTCCACGCTCGCCGCCATGCGGCCGTCGAGGATGGCGCGGCTCTTCGCGCCGAGCACGAGGTACTGGCTCGCGCGCGGGCCGGCGCCCCAGGAGACGTTCTCCTTCACGAAGTCGGGCGCGTCCGGCTCCTTGGGGCGCGTCGCGCGCACGAGATCCACAGCGTACTTGATGACGTGGTCGGCGGCGGGGACGCGCAGGACGAGGTCCTGCAGCTCGCGGATCTTGTGGGGCGAGAGGATGCGCTTGAGCGGTGGGCGCGACGCGATGGTCGTGGAGCGGACGATCTCCTGCTCCTCCTGCGCGGTGGGGTAGCTCACCGTCACGTAGAACATGAACCGGTCGAGCTGCGCCTCGGGGAGCGGGTAGGTGCCCTCCTGCTCGATGGGGTTCTGCGTGGCGAACACCAGGAACGGCAGGTCGAGCGGGTAGGTCTCGCCGCCGGCCGTGACGCGGTACTCCTGCATCGCCTGGAGCAGCGCGGCCTGGGTCTTCGGCGGCGTGCGGTTGATCTCGTCGGCGAGCAGGAGGTTCGCGAAGATCGGGCCGGCGACGAAGCGGAAGGCGCGGCGCCCGGTGGTGTGGTCCTCCTCGAGCACGTCGGTGCCCGTGATGTCGGAGGGCATGAGGTCCGGCGTGAACTGGATGCGGTTGAAGGAGAGGTCGAGGACGTCGGCGACGGTGGAGATGAGGAGCGTCTTGGCGAGCCCCGGCACGCCGACGAACAGGCAGTGCCCGCGCGCGAAGAGCGCGACGAGGAGCGAGTCCACGACCTCCTTCTGGCCGACGATGCGCTTCTCGATCTCGGTGAGGAGGAGCCGCCGCGCCTCGTGCAGCTCGCGGACGGCCTGGAGATCGGCCTCGGGGTTGGGCGATGCGCTCGTGTCGAGGGTCGTGGTGGACATGGCCTGTTCCGCTCCGTGCCGGCTAGTGGTCCGCGAGTATCCGCGCAAAGCCCGCTTCCCGCGAGGCGCCGCCCGGGTCCCCGCTCGCCTCGAGCGCCTTGGCGAGGCCGGCGTGGATGTCCGGGTCGAACGGGTCCTGTCGGTTCGCGACGAGGAGGTGCTCCTTCGCGCCCGCGAAGTCCTTGCGGGCGAGCAGGATGCGGGCGAGCCGCACGTGGAGCGCGGCGTAGTCGGGGCTCCAGCCGAGCGCCTCGCGGAGCACCCGCTCAGCCTCCCCGTCCGCGCCGGACATCATCGCGGCGAGCGCGTACTGGTTCGAGAGGATGGGCACCCGGGCGCCCACCCGCTGCACGGCCTTGCCGTACTCGATGCGCGCGGCGGTCCACTTGCCGCGCGTGCGCATGATCTCGCCCAGCCGCGCGAAGCCGCGCGCGCGCTCGTCCGGGATCTCCGCCCACTCGGCCCACTGGCCCGCCTGCTTCGGGTCGTCCTTGAAGCGGAGCTTGGCGAGCGCGTGCTCGCCGCCGCGCGGCAGCGCCCGGCTCCCCATGTGGCGGCGCCACTCGCCGAGGAAGCGCGGGAACGGCACGCCGAGGACCTCCGACACCGCCGCCTCGGTCGGCTCGCCGCGCGCGAGCGCGTCGAGGATGCGCGGCAGCACCGGCGGGCCCCGCTGCTGCACGAGGTACTCGATGGCGAGGGCGACCTGCGCGTAGGCGAGCGCGGCGCGCTCCTGCGAAGGCAGCTTCGCGAGCGAGGGGTGCATCTCCTCGAAGGAGACGAGGTCGTTCTTCTGCACCGCCTCGCGCACGAGCGCGGCCGACACGGGCGAGATCGGCTCGCCGCCCCCGCGCCAGTCGTCCTCGAACCACTTCGCGAGCCCCTCCTGCAGCCAGATGGGCGCGCGGTTGCGCGACTTCAGCGTGAGCACGTGGTGCGTGTACTCGTGCGCGGCGGTGTCGAGCCAGTCGTAGCCCTTGAGCAGCGCCTTGGGCGAGAGGAGCATCAGCTTGTTGAACTTGCACACCGCCACCGTGCCGGAGGTGCGGATCTCCTGCTCGCTGAGCGTCGAGACCTTGGCGAGCTCCTTCACGTCGTTCACGATCTCGACCGTCAGCCGCGCATCCGGCGTGAAGGCGAGGCTTCTCGCGAGCGCGGCGCGCTGCCGCTCGAGCGCGTCCACGAGGTACGGCACGAGCACCTCGTCCTTGCCCTTCGGGTACGCGACGACGAAGTGCTCGCTCTCGAAGCGGGCGTCGTCCTTCGTGACCTCGAGCGCGGCCTTCGCGAGGGCGAGGTAGCCGGCGGGATCGCCGAGCCCCGACGACTCGACGAGCGGCACCGCCTCCGCGTAGCGCTGCTCGTAGAAGCGCAGGAGCCCGGCGGCGAGGCGGACCGCCGGCTCGTCGGGGCTCGCCGCGAAGAGCGGCTCGATCACGGCGCGGGCGCTCGCGACGTCCTCGTCGGCGAGCGTGCGCAGCGCGCCGGAGATCCGCTCCGGGAGCGCGAGCTTCGGGCGCGGGGGGCGCGCGGGCGAGGCGTGGGGGGTGACGTTCTTCGCGGGCGGCGCCGCGGAGGCGGGGGCCGAACCGGCGACGAGCGCCGCGACGAGGGCGAGCGCGAGGGCCCTCACTTGACGAGCTCCTCGTAGTAGCGCTGCACCTCGCCCTTGTAGCGCTCCGGGGCGCCCTGCCTCATCGCGTCGAGCAGGTCCTTGCGGAACTCCTCGGGCACCTTGTAGGCCTCCGCGCCCGGGATCTTCACCTTCTCCCGCGACGCCTCGCGGCCGTCGCCCGACTCCTCGCCGCCGCCCTGCTCGCCGCCGAACGGGAACGGGAAGCCCATCCCGCCCCCGCCGCCCTGGCCCTGGCGCTTCGCGGCCTCCTCGAGCCCCTTCTGGAAGCGCGCGAGCGCGTCGAGCGCGAGCGCCTGCTCACCGTGGCCGCGCTGCGGGTTGCGGTTACCGAGCTCCGCGGCGGCCTCGCCCATGTGGCCGCGCGACTCGCCGAGCTGCGCCTGCGCCTCCTGCGGGAAGATCGGCGCCTGCTGCATGAGCTCCCCGAGCTTCTGCTGGAGCCCCTGCGCCTTCTGCTCGAGCGCGCCCTGCTTCTTCGCGAGCTCGCCGAGCCGCTTCTGCGCCTCGGGCGGCAGGACCGAGCGCGGGTCGGGGAACATCTTCGAGAGGGCGTCGCGGATCTCGCGCGCCTTCGGCACCGCCGCGTCCACCGCGCGGTGCGCGTCGGCGATGGACTCGCGGGGCGTGCCGAGCGCCGGCTGCCGCGACAGCTCGGCGTCCTCCTCGAGGTAGCGCGAGAGCCGCTCCACCGACGGGGCCGCGCGCTGCGCGGTCTCCCAGGCGGCCCCCATCTCCTTCATGCCGAGCGCGCGCTCGAGATCGGAGAGCGCCTCGCGCGACTGCTCGTACTCCATCTCCGAGCGGTAGGAGATCCCCGGCGCCGCGCGCTCCACGTCCTTGCGCGCCTCGCCGGCGAGCTCCGCGAGGCGCTTCACCTCCTGCTCCGAGGCCCTCACCCGCTCCTGCAGCTTCTTGCGGTACTCCGCGCGGACCTGGTCCGTCTCGCCGGCGGTGGCCTCCTGCTCCGCCTTGACCTTCTCGAGCTGCTCCTTGAAGGCGAGCATCTCCTTCATGAGCGCCTGGGCCTTCTCGTCCGGCCGCCCCGCGGTGCGCTGGAGCCCGGCGAGCATCTGGTCCATGGAGGAGGCCATCGCGTCGAGCGCCTTCATCGCCGCCTCGACGTCGCCCTTCGCGAGCAGCTTCTCCACCTCGTCGAGCCCGCCCACGAGGTCCTTCGAGCGCGCGAGCTCGGCGAGCGCCTCGGCGTTCATGTGCTCGTCGTTGAAGCCCTTCGAGAGCTCGGCCATCTGCGCGAGCAGGTCCTTCACGCGCTCCTTCATCCGGCCGATCTCGGCGAGCAGCTCCTTCTTCGCCGCGTCGCTCGGCGAGGCGCGGTACTTCTCCATGAGCGAGGCGAGCTCGCGGCGGCGGCTCGCGAGGTCCTTCGCGAGCCGGACGAGGTCCTCGGCGCGGCGCTTGTCGAGGAGCTGCTCAAGGTAGAGGGCGCCCTTCTCCAGCTCCTGATCGAGCAGCCCGTCGAGCGCGGCCATGCCGCGGAGGAGCGAGGCGTCGGGCCGGATGCGCACGCGGATCGCCTGCGCCACCGAGCCGCGCGGGCCGGCGACGCGTCCCGCGGCGGAGCGGATCGCGCCCGCGACGTTCGTGAGCGCGTCGGCGACCTCCCGCGGGCCGGCGCGGTCGCGGCGGATCTCGCGCGCCGCGTCGCTCATGCGCTCGTGCAGGTGGCGCGTGCGGACGTCGAGCGCCTGCACCGGCGCGAGCCGCTCCGCGGTCGTCACCGGTCCGGCCGCGAGCGTCTCCAGCCGGTCGCCCAGGACCCCCACGAGCTCCTCGAACACGGCGCGCGCGTTCTCGAGCACCTGCCGGCGGTGCTCGGCCTCGGAGTAGATCTTGAGCGTGTGCGTCTCGGTGCGGGTCTTCTTGGGGCCGGAGACCGTGTCCGTGTCGAGCGCCTCGAGCCAGTAGTCGAGCCGCTCCCCCTCGCCGAGCTTCTCCGCGACGAGGTCGAGCTCGTACACCCCACCGTCGCGGCGCAGCCCCTGCTGCCGGCGCAGCACCCGCCGCTCCTCCGCGCCGCCCGCGCGCTTCAGGACGAGCGCCGCCTCGGAGAGCCCCACGTCGTCCTCGGCCTGCCACTCGATCGCCACGCGCGCGTTCGCGTCCACCTCCAGCTCGCGCTCCGGCGCGGTGATGCGCACCTCCGGGAACGCGTCCGGCTCCACGACGATCGGGATGGGCGGTCCCTCGGCGACGACCGCCTTCCCGTCGAGGTAGCGGAAGCGGTAGCTGCCGCCGTCGGTCACGAGCAGCCGGCCGCGCAGGTCGCGCTTGCCGCCGACGGACAGGGCGAAGCGCTTCACCGGCGCTGCCGCCGGCTCCGCTCGTGGCTCGACAGGCTCACCGCGAGCGGACTCCTTTGCGCCAGCGGGCCGTTCGGCGGGCCTACCGGGACCAGACTCGTTCGTGCCGGTCCGGGGCTGCCTCTCCGCGCTGACGCCGACGCCGGCCGGCTGCGCACCCCCGGCGCGGCCCCGAGCGGCGGGATCGAGGTCGAACGCGATGACGAGCTCGGCCTGCTTCACGTCGCGGTCGGCGCGCGTCTCGAGCGTGACCTCGGTACCCTTCGGCGCGCGGATCTCGCCCCCGGTGCCGGAGAGCGTGCGCGGCTCGCGCTTCATGTACGCGGGGTACTTGAAGGTGAGCTGGATATCGCCCGTGATCGGGTCGGCGGCGGGGGCGGGCGTGCCGGGCGGATCGCCGAGCAGCACGCGGCCGTAGGCGTGCGCGAGGGGGCTGCCGCCGAGGAGGAAGGCGGCCGCGTGGGCGCCGAGCGCGAGGACGAGCGCGAGCCCTCCCCGCCGCGCCCAGAGATCCGGCACGGCGCGCGCGAGGTCCACCTCCTGCGCCGCCTCCGCGGTCCGCGCGAGGTGGGCGTCCACGAGCGCGACCGAGTAACGCCCGCTCGCCTGGATGGCCTCGCGCTCGCGCGCGAGCTCGACCGAGGACAGGAGGTCGGAGCGGAGCGCCGGCGCGTCGCGCGCGACGGTGCGGGCGGCGGCCTCGGCGCTCCAGGCGGTGCGGAGGAGCGCGCGGATCGCGAGCGCGGCGGCGGCGACGATCGCCGTGGCAGCCGCGGCGAGCGTCAGGGATCGCATGCCGATGCGTGCGCCGAGGTAGAGCGCCACCGCCCCCGCGAGCAGCACGGCGAGCCCGGCCGCGAGCCCGAAGCCGAGCGCGGCGAGCAGGACGATGCGGAGCTGTCGGCGCCGCGCCCCGTCGAGGACGCGCGCGATGTCACCGTACGCGACGGTCATCGGCCCTTTCGTAGAGAAGCGCCCGCCCTCGGCCCGGCGGGTTCAGGGAGGATAACGCGGGCAGGTCCGGGGTGCCCCCGCGGTGTTACGCACGGGGCAGGTGTGCGGCGCACCTCTCTGGGAGCGCGCCGTCCAGGGTGTGCTAGTTTTCGCCCTCCGCTTGAATTTACACCCCGGAGCAGCCGTCCGACCGATGGAAGCTGACGACCTCGCGCTGGTCTCGAAGGCCCAGGCAGGCGATCCCGCCGCCTTTCGCGCGCTCGTCGTCCGCTACCAGAGGAAGGTCTACGCCGTGGCGCTCGGCATCGTGAAAGACTCGGACCTCGCCTGGGACGTCGCCCAGGAGGCGTTCGTGCGGGTCCACGGGCACCTGGGCGCGTTCGAGGGCAAGTCGTCGTTCTCGACCTGGCTCTTCCGCATCGCGACGCACCTGTCCATCGACGCCGTCCGGCGCGAGCGCGTCTCGCAGAAGGAGGACGTTGACGAGGTGCGCGAGAGCGACCTGACCGGCGGCGGCGAGGGCATCCTCGCGACGACGCTGGGGGACGATCCCGCCGAGAACGTGCTCCGCCGCGAGATGGCGGAGAAGATCCAGGACGCCCTCGCGACCCTGCCCGAGAAGCACCGGACCATCCTCGTGCTGCGCGAGGTGGAGGGGCTCTCCTACGAGGAGCTCGCCGAGCGCCTCGGGATCCACAAGGGCACGGTGATGAGCCGGCTCTTCCATGCGCGGAAGAAGATGCAGACCGCGCTGCGCGGCTACGCGGAGCGCAGCGCAGGGGACGACGAGGAGTCGGCGCCATGATGGACTGCGTCCGCTACGCCCCGATGCTCGGCGCGCGCCCGGGAGAGCTCACGGAGGAGGAGCGGCGCGCGCTCGACCTCCACCTCCAGGGCTGCGCCAGCTGCCGCGCCACCGCGGCGGAGCTGGCCGCGCTCGACGGCCTCGTAGGCGAGTCGCTCCTCGCACGCGCGAACGCCCGGGACTTCGCGCCGTTCGTGGACCAGGTGATGGCGCGGGTCGGCGCCGCGCGTGGGCTCGCGCCCGCGCGCGGCCGGCGTGGCTTCCTCGGGTGGTTCCGGGCGCACCCGCGGGCCGCGCTCGCCTCGCTCGTGCCGGTTCTGGCGGCGGTCGCGCTCGTCGTGTACGTTCGCCTCGAAGGCGGCCAGCTCGGCCAGGTGGCCTCCCTCGAGCTCTCGACCGAGGGCGAGGTGACGATGGTGCTGCAGACGTCGGACGGCCCGGTGGTGCTGCTCGACGACGGGGAGCACTCGTGACTCGATGCCGCCGCTCGTGCTTCGACAGGCTCAGCACGAGCGAGCCTGCGAAGCTTCAGGAGACCCGGTGACCCGCACGCTCTTCGCCGCGACCCTCGGCGCCCTCCTCGCGATCGGCGCCGGCCTGCCCACGGCCGCCCACGCCGAGGTGCCGGTCAGGGTTCGCGTCATCAAGGGCTCGCGGCAGGGACCGGCCAAGGTCGATCCCCGCCTCGAGGACCTGCGCCGCCAGCTCTCGCCGCTCGCCTACGTCCGATGGGATCAGGTGAGCGAGCACCGGATGGAGCTCGAGCGCGGCCGGACGCAGTTCGTCGAGCTGCCGGGCGGCGAGAGCGCCGCGCTCACGCTGCAGGAGCGGCACGGCGACACGGTGACGTTCGAGGTGGCGCTCACCTCGCGGAACACCCAGTCGCGCCTCACCGTGCAGAAGGGCCAGCGCATCGTGCACCAGGTCACCGGCGAGAAGAAGGGCGAGGCCCTCTTCCTCACCGTGAACGCCTGGCCGTAGACGGCCCCCCACTCCTCGACGAGTCGTACCCACCGGCCGGCGAGCAGCTAAGGTCAGCTCGGATCGAGGGATGAAGCGCGCGCCCCTAGGCGGCGACCGCTTGCCGCCTCCGCGGTGACGGGCAGCGCAGCGCGCGATGAGGCGGGAAGACGCTAGTCGTCGTCCTCACTCGACGCCGCCGCGTACCGGTACTGATAGTGGTACGCGCTCCCCCGCCCGAGCCCCCGCTCGACCGAGACGGAGTTCAGAACGATCCCGTGCACCCGCGCGCCCGCACGGCCGAACCCGCGCAGCGCCGCGACCACCTCGCGGAGGGGATGGGCGCCCCACTTCAGCACGAGCAGGTTCACGCCGGCGTGACGCGCGATGAGCGCCGCGTCGGTGACCGCAAGGATGGGCGGCGTATCAACCAGCACCACGTCGAAGCGGCCCGCGAGCTCGGCCAGGAGGCGCTGGAAGCGCTCGCTCCCGAGGAGCTCCGCCGGGTTCGGGGGGATCCGGCCGGTCGAGAGGAACCGGACGTTCTCGCTCCCCGTCTCGCGCAGCGCCTCGTCGAGCGAGAGCTGCCCGCCGAGGACGTCGGAGACCCCGGGCGCGCGGGGGACGCCGAGGTGGCGGTGCAGGTAGCCGCGGCGCAGGTCCGCGTCCACCACCACGACCCGCTTGCCGGACTCGCCGAGCAGGTGGGCGAGGTTCACCGTCACGAACGACTTGCCGACGCCCGGCGCCGCACCGCCGATGGTCACGATCGGATTTCGCGCCTCGAAGAGGGCGAACTGGAGGCTCGTCCGCAGGCTGCGAAGCGCCTCGACGGTCATGTTCGCCGGATCCGTGGCGGCGAGCACGGGGACGGCGCGGCGCTCCTTGATGGCACGACGCTCGCCCTCCGCGTGCCCCTCGCAGCGCGGGATGCTCGCGTGCACGCCGAGCCCCGTGGCTCGCTCGATCGCCTCCGGGTCCTCCATGCCCTGATCGAGCGCGCGGCGCGCGAAGGCGATCGCGACGCCAGCGGCGGCGCCGAGGAACAGGGCGAGGAGCACCACCACCGCCTTGCGGGGCGCGACGGGCTTCGCGGGGAGGATGGCCGCGTCGAGGATGCGGACGTTTCCGACCGTCCCCTCCTTCACGACCTTCAGCTCCTGGGCGCGGTTGAGCAGGGTGAGGTAGAGCTCGTTCGCGACCTTCACGTCGCGCAGCCGCCGAGCGGATTCGAGCTCCGCCTCGGGCAGGTCCTTCATGCGCCGGTCGATGCGCGCGCGCTCCTCCGCGAGCCGGGAGAGCTTGTCTCGCATCGCGACCAGCACCGGGTGGCTCTCCGTGAACTTCTGCCGGAGCGCCGCGTACTCGACCTGCAGCTCGGAGATGCCCTTCTCGACCTCGACGACGCGCTGCAGGGCGGCCTGGGTGGCGAGCGTGACGTCCACGGCCCCGTCTCGCGCGCGGTACCGCTCGAGCTCGACCTCCGCGCCCTCCAGCTTCGAGCGCAGCGCGGGCAACTGCTCATCCAGGAACTCGAGCGTCTTCTGCGCCTCGGCGCTCTTACGCTCGACGTTCTGCCGGAGGTACTTGCGCGAGAGCGAGTCGAGGATCGCGGCGATCCCGGCGCGATCCGGCCCCTCGAGCGCGAGCTGCAGCACGCCGGTCTTCTTGCCCTTCTCGGAGATGCGCAGGTCCTGCTGCAGCCCCTCCACGACCTCGTCGCGCGGGCGGCGCGAGATGCGGAACTCCGTCCCCGGCCTGGCGAGCAGATCGGCGACGAAGATCTCGAGCCCGCCGCCCGAGACCTGCTCGCCCACCTTGCCCTGGGCGAGCGCGCGTCCGTCCTCACCCTCCACCCGGTAGGCGCCGCCCTCGCCGGCGACGAGCGTCAGCTCCTCGGCGGCGAGCGCCGGCGAGAGCTCGAGGCGGCCGAGCGCGATCCGCTCGCCGCCCCAGCCAAACGCTCCGAGGCCGAGGACCGGTCCGCGGGGCTCCTCGCCCCGGTAGGTGCGTGCGAAGGCGCCTCCCACGAGCGGGAAGCGGCGCGGCCGCGCGACGAGCTCGAGCCGGAGCTCGTCCACGACTGCGCCCACGAGCGCCCGCGACCGGAGGATCTCGATCTCCGTCTCTGCCGGCGAGCTCTCGCCCAGCATGTCGCTCATGTCATCGAACCCGAAGCCACCCTTCTTCTGCTCGACCTGGACGAGCACGTCGGAGCGGTAGACGGGCGTCGCGAGGAGCGCGTACGCGCCGCCGATGAGGACCGCGGCGGCGGTGGCCGCCGCGATGAGCCAGCGGTTCGCGACGATCACGTCGAGGTACTCGCGGAGCGAGACCTCGTCCTCATCTCCCACGTCGGCGGCCGGCAGCTCCTCCGGCGGCGGCGCCGACCTCGGGACGACCTCCAGGGCCACGTCTCCGTGCTTCGACATTGGACTAGTTCCCCTGGAGCACGTTCTGGCCGCGGTTGGCGAGATCGACGCTCTGCCAGATGCCCTGTATGGTCGGGAGGATCTGCGTCACCACGCGGTTCCAGTTGGTGAGGCCGTACGGCGCCACGTAGACGACGTCGAGCGGCTCGAGCTGGAACTGGGTGGCGAGCAGCATGGCGTCGGCGCTCGAGGCGTTCAGCCGGTAAACGCGCGGCGCGTCGTAGCGGCCCCGGAACACGTACACCTCTCCCGGGTTCGACGACACCGGCGAGAAGCCCTCGGAGTCGCCGATGGCCTCGGCGAGCGTCATCCGGCCGCGCGCCATGAGCTTCGACGACTGGCGCATCACCTCGCCGAGCACGAAGACCTTGTTCTCCTCGCGCGAGGGCACGTGCAGCACGTCGCCGTCCTTGAGGAGCCAGTTCTGCGAGCGATCTCCCTCGTCGTAGAAGGCCTGCAGGTCGAGCCGGTAGGTGCGGCCTTCGCGGGTGAGCGCGACGCCCCGCGTCCAGGCGCCGGGCGCGAGCCCGCGGCAGGCGGCGATGGCGTCCTGCACGCGCAGCGGCACGTCGCTGATCGGGAGCGTCGTGGGCTGCACCACCTCGCCCGTCACCTCCACGCGCTGCCCACGGAACGCGGCGATGCGCACGTCGAGCTGCGGGTTCTCGATGTACTTGCGCAGCCGCTCGGCGATGAGGACGCGGACCTCGGGGAGGGTCTTGCCGCCCACGTCGATCACGCCGACGTGCGGGTAGAACATCGTCCCGTCCGCCTGCACCGCGTTGCCGAAGGTCTCCGCCGCGCGGAACTCACCGGCCGGGATGGTGAGCTCCGGATGATCCCACACGATGACGGACAGCACGTCGAACGGCGCGATCCGGTACTGCCAGCTGGCGGCCTCGTCTGCGAGCGGGTCCTTCGGGCGTGCGCTCGCGGCGCGGACGCGCGCCTCGGCCTGCTCGACGAGCACCTTGGAAGAGATGGGGACGATCGCGATGGGCTGCTCGGCGGTGCCGCGCGCCTCGAGCTTGTCCGGCTTGAACTGGAGGCCGGGAGCGATGGAGCGGCAGCCCGTGGCGAGGAGGCCGAGCGCGGCGAGACCGAGGGCGGCCGGGCGAGCGAGCGTGCTCACGGCACCCTCCAGAACGCGCGATCGAAGTCCTCGAGGCCGCGCTCGATGAGCGCCAGGGCCGACTCGAAGGAAGCACGGGGCAGGTGGTACGGATCCGGCACGTCGAACCCTCCGAACTTTCCGATGCGGTGCACGCGACCACGCGCAGAGGGCGCGATGGCCTCGATCTGCCGCTGGTGGCCCGACTCCATCACGAGCACGAGGTCCGACGCCGCAAGCATCTCGGGGGTGAGCTGGCGGGCCCGGTGGGGCGTGAGGTCGATCCCGCGCTCCGCCAGGAGGGCCACCGCGATCGGGTCGGCGCCCCGTCCCTCGAGCGCGCCGAGCCCCGCCGACTCCACGCGGCCGCGCCCCCGCGCCGCGAACCGCGCGCGCAGGAGGGCCTCCGCCATGGGGCTCCGGCAGATGTTGCCGACGCACACGATCAGGACTCGGTCGAGCATCTGTTCACTTCTGGAGCGTCTGGCCGCGAAGAACGGCACGCCCTGTTCCGGATCGCCGTCCCCGGCTGGCGCAGGACGAGCGGGACCCCTGCGGCCCGACATGGACAGCCCGTCCGGCACCCCCCGGACTGGACGTGCAGGGTACCGGCCCTTCCGTCCGGCGTCTACCCCGCGCGCAGCTGACGCTCGACGAGCCGCTGGTACAGGCCGCCACGCGCGACGAGCTCGCGATGCGGGCCCGACTCCACAATCAAGCCACCCTCGATCACCACCACGCGATCGGCGCTCGCGACCGTCGAGAGCCGGTGGGCGATGATCACGGTGGTGCGGCCGGTCATGAGACGCGCGAGCGCGTCCTTCACGAGCGCCTCGGACTCCGCATCGAGGGCGCTCGTCGCCTCGTCCAGGAGGAGGATGCGCGGGTCCTTGAGGACGGCGCGAGCGATGGCGAGCCGCTGGCGCTGACCCCCGGAGAGCTGCTGGCCGCGCTCGCCCACCCGCGTCGCGTAGCCCTCCGGGAACCCGCGCACGAAGGCGTCGGCGTGGGCTGCGCGGCAGGCGGCCACGACCTCCTCATGCGTCGCGTCCGGCCGGCCGTAGCGCACGTTCTCCTCCACCGAGGCCGAGAAGAGCGTGGGCTCCTGCGGGACGACGCCGATCTGCGCCCGCAGCCAGGTGGGATCGAGGGAGCGCAGGTCGTGGCCGTCGAGCGTGAGCCGCCCGCCGAGCGGGTCGTAGAGCCGGCCGAGGAGCGCCGCGACGGTGGACTTGCCCGAGCCGGAGGGGCCGACGAGCGCGACCACCTCGCCCGGTGCGATGAGCAGATCGATCCCGCCCAGCACCTCCACGTCGGGGCGGCTCGGGTAGGAGAAGCGCACGCCCTCGAGCGCGATCCGCCCGTCACAGCGCGAAGGCCGGAGGCCGCCGGCGACCGGCATCTCCGGCACTCGGTCCATGAGCGCGAACACCCGCTCCGCGGCCCCGATGCCCTTCATCGCCTCGGCCCACAGATCGGCGAGGCCGCCGAGGCTCATGGCGATGAGGAGCGTGTAGACGAGGAACGCGGTGAGCGCGCCAGGCGTGAGGTCACCGCGCGCGACGAGCTGACCGCCGTAGCCGAGCACCGCGGCGATGGCGAGGTAGACGCCCGCCGAGGCCCCGCCCATGAAGAGCGAGCCCGCCCGCGCCCGGCGTCGTGCGGCGTCGTAGGAGGCGGCGATGGCGGCGTCGTAGCGGCCGCGCTCGGCGGGCTCGGCGTTGAAGGCGCGCACGGTGCGCATCGCGGAGAGCGACTCCTCCGCGACGTGGGAGGCGTCGGCGAGCGCGTCCTGGTAGCGGCGCGCGAGCGCGCGGACCTTGCGGCCGTAGAACACCGAGCCGACCGCGATGGGCGGCACGACGAGCAGCATCACCACCGTGAGCCGCGGGGAGGTGACGAAGAGGAGCCCGATGCCGCCGAGCGCGGTGATGGCGTGGCGGAAGACCATCGACACGTTCGCCGCGACGAGGCTCTGGATGGTGGCGGAGTCGGTGCCCAGGCGGGAGATGAGCTCGCCGGTGCGGGAGGCGTCGAAGAAGCCGATCTCCTGATCGAGGAGGCTCCGGTAGAGCCGCTCGCGCACGCGCCGCACGCCACGCTCGCCCGCGAGCGAGAAGAGGAGGTGCCGCCCCGCTATCGCGAGACCCTGGACGACGGCGATGACCGCGAGCACGCCCGCCGCCCGGGTGACCGCGCGCGGATCCTTCCCCGCGATGGCGCCGTCCACGATGAGCCGGATGCCCTGCGGGTACACGAGCGCGAGCGCCGCGCCGGCGACGAGAAGAACGGTGCCGAGGGAGAGCGCCGGCAGCTCCTCGCGCAGGAGGCCGCCCAGGCGGCGGAGGACGGAGGTGGGCGGGCGGGCGGGCATCGGGCGGGAGTCATAACCCGGAACGCCTCCGCTCGCCCTCGCCACACCGTCCGCTCGCGGTTGGACCGGCTCACCGCGAGCGGATGAACGAGGTCCGACCGCGAGCCAAGGAGGATCCGCTCACCCTCGTCGAAGGGTGAGCGAAGATCGGTCAGCGCCTGAACCCCACCACCCGCCGGAGGCCGTCGAGCGGCGTCAGCGTCGCAGGCCGGTCGATGCGCTCGAGCGCGTCGGCGAGGTGCTCGCAGAGGAGCTCGACGGCGATCTCGGTGTCCCGGTCGATCGAGGTCCTCCCGTCGTCCCAGCCGAGCTCCACGTGCCGGTCACCCGGCCGCTCGGGCAAGACCCCGTAGCGCGCCCGGAAGAGCTCGTTCGCCGCCGGCGAGTAGAACCCGTGCGTATACGCGTCCGCGTTCGCCGCGTCGTCCGCGAGGTGCAGCGCGACCGCGCGCGCGCCAAGGACCGCCGCCGCGAGCTGCAGCGCGGTCCAGACGTCATCGAGCCCACGCGCCTCCCGGAGCGTCGCGCCCAGCCGGCGGATGGCCCCGCGCAGCTCGAGGTTACGCCTGCGGTCCACGAGCATTCGCTGCGTGTCCTCGAGCTTCACGCTCACGAAGCCGAGGCGCCGCAGGGCGAGGTAGCCGACCGCGGCGAGCGCGAGGAGGAACCAGATCGCCTGCGATGCCGACGCGTAGGCGACCGAGACCGCGACGGCGCCGAGCAGGGCGGAGGCGCCGTAGATGACGAGCACCGTCTGCCGGTGGCCGAGCCCGAGGGCGAGGAGCCGGTGGTGGATGTGGCCGCGGTCGGCCGAGAAGAGCGGCGCGCCCCGCGCGGCCCGCCGGGCCATGGCGAGGAGCGTGTCGGCGATGGGGATGCCGAGGGCGATGATGGGGACGATGATCGCGACCGCGCTGGAGGACGCCCGGTTCGTCTGGATGGCGGTCGTGGCGAGCACGAACCCCAGGAACATCGAGCCCGTGTCGCCCATGAAGATGGTCGCGGGGTTGAAGTTGTAGAAGAGGAAGCCGAGCACCGCGCCGGCGAGCGCGGCCGTGAAGAGCAGCATGAGCGGCGCGCCGCCACGCAGGGCGACGACGCAGGTGGTGACCACGGCGATGAGCGCCACCCCGCCCGCGAGGCCGTCGAGGCCGTCGATGAGGTTGAGCGCGTTGATGACGCCGGCGATCCAGAGCAGCGTGAACGGGAGACCCAGGAGACCGAGCGGGATGTCCGCGCCGAACGGGTTCGCGATGACGTCGATGCGGTAGCCGAGCCAGTACATGAGCCCGGCGACCGCGAACTGCACCGCGAACTTGGTCTTGGCGTTCGCGCCCTTGAGGTCGTCGAGGACGCCGAGCAAGGCGATGGCGAGCCCGCCCGCGAACAGGCCGAACGCGCGGCGCGGCATCGCGTAGAACTGGCGGCCCACCTCGCTGTTCACGAAGAGGAGCGCGAGGAGCGGCGCGAAGAACGCCAGGGCGATGGCGATCCCCCCGAGCCGCGGGATCGGCTTGCCGTGAATCTTGCGCGAGGTGAGGGCGTGATCGAGCAGGCCGTGCCGGTGCGCGAGCTCGCGCACGAGCGGAGTGAGGACCGCGCCCGTGGCGGTGGACGCGATGAAGGCGAGGGCGGCGGCTCTCATGCCCGCCTCCAACGCGTGTCCTTGACCGCGAACAGGGCGTCCGCGCAGTAATTCCTGATCTGGATCATGTGCCGCGGCCCCCCGGCCTTGCTGCTGCTCCCGCCTCGGTGCACCTGCACCAGCGGTGCAAACGCCCTTCTAGCATGCGGGCAGACAAGCGCCATAGGGGGGCCCGGGGACACGGTACAAAAAGCGAGCGAGCGTGAACGGTCGACGCTCCGCCCGGGCGATTTTCGCGCGTTATAGCGCAGGGCAAGAGCCGGCGAAGGCAACTGCGTCACCCGGCCGCGGTACACGCCGGGGGACGTTCTTCACGGTCGCGGTTCGGACCGCGAGCGAAGCCGCTGCCGCACCACGTGCCCGAGGAAGATCGGCGCGGACACGAAGGTGCGACGCCACAGCCGTCGAGGCTCCTGGAGGAGCCGAGGCAGCCACTCCAGCCCGAGCCGCTGAAACGCCGCCGGCGAGCGCTTGATGCGTCCGGTGTAGAAGTCGAACACGGCGCCGATCGCCGCCGCGAACTTCACGTCCAGGCGATCACGCAGGCGGTGGATCCAGACCTCCTGTTTCGGAGCGGTCATGCCCACCCAGAGCACGTCCGGCTTGGCGGCGTTGATGGCCGCGACCATCTCGTCCAGCTCCGTCTCGGAGTACTCCGGCTTGAACGGCGGAGAATACGTACCGACGACCTGCAGGCTCGGATAGTCGAGCGCCATCTTCTCGCGGATCCTGCCGAGGGTCTCCTCGGTGGAGCCGATGAAGAACACCCGTGCGCCTCCGCGGTCGTTCAGGTGCTGGTTCACCCCGTGGAACACGTCAGCCCCGGTGACGCGCTCACGAACGGCGCCCTGCAGAAGCCTCGACGCAAGCACGATCCCCGCGCCATCCGGGATGAGCCAGTCGGCATCCCGCAGCGCGGCCTCGAACGCCGGCTCGTCGAGCGCGACGGCGAACGAGTGCGGGTTCAGGCAGGCGAGCCAGCGCGCCCGCTCGCCGCGCGCGATCGCCTCCGTGATCTCGTTCGCGCAGGCGACGAGCCCCTTCGCATAGACGCTGTAGCCGGCGACGTTCTCGAGGGAGGCCTCACTCACGATCTCAACCGATCCTTCTGAAGGGCCATGGCCCGCTCGTAAATGGCCACGAGTTGCTGATGATTCGCGGCCTCGGCGTACTTCTCCTCGAATTCTCTACGCGCGAGGTCGGACATCCGTCCGAGGTCGTCCTGCTCCCAGGCTGCGCGTACGGCAGCGAGCAGGGCTGCCGGGTCCCCAGAGCGGAAGACGAGGCCGGTGCGGCCGTGCTGCACGATGCGCGGCAATGGCCCGAGGTCGGACACCGCGGCGGGCGTGCCGAAGGCGAAGGCTTCGCGCAGCACCATCGGGAAACCCTCGAAGCAGATCGAGGGCAGAACGAGCAGCTTCGCCGTGGCGATCTCCTCCTCCGACGCGGAGGCGGGAACCTGCCCGAGGAAGGTGATGCGTCCCGCGCCTGTGGACGCTCGGGCCTCGAGCGCCTTTCGCAGTGGACCATCCCCGACGATCCGGAGCTCGGGTGCGGCTGCTCCCCATCTCCCCCACGCGTCGATGAGGAGAGCGACTCCCTTCTCCTCCGAGAGCCGCCCCGCAAACACGACGCAATCGCGCCGCTGCGACCACGGCGTGGACACCGGCGCGCCCGGATAGAAGTTCGGCTTCACCCAGACCCGCTCCGCCGGGAGACCTGCGCGAATCATGAGGTCGCGCTGGAACCCGGTGAGCGTGATGAACGCGTCGACGTGCCGCTCCCACGTTCGAAGCGCCCGGTGGAGTGCCACGCTCAACGCGAGCGGCAGCGTCGCGAGCCGGCTGCCGCGGTAGCACGCGTGACGAACGGCAGGCATGACCGAACGGCCGTCGAGGCACTCGGTGCACGTCCGGTGATCACGCAAAGGAATCGCCGATGAACAGAAGAGCCGGTAGTTGTGAAGGGTGAGGACCCGCGCCGCGCCGGTGCCGACGGCGGAAAAGATCGCGGGAGAGATGAGCGGGAACGTGTTGTGGACGTGCACGACGTCTGCAGCGAAGTGCGCCAGCGCCCGGTGGACGCCTCGCGCGGTGGCGGGATTCCACGGCGTGAGTACCGCCCCCTTCACGAGCCCGAAGCCGCCGGCTCCGCGGATCTCGTCGCTATGGCGCACATACGTCCGCACGTCATGCCCAGCCCGAGCGAGCATTGCGCGCTCGAGCTCGAACACCTGATTCTCTCCCGACGGCGCCGCCGATCCGTAGAAGTTATGGGCGAGGAGGATCTTCAAACGCCGCTCGTCGTGCACGCCACGTGACGTTGGCGCCATCACGCTCCGACCCTGCCGAGCAGGGAAGATGTCGCGCCGTCAGCCTGAGCTGCGGAGTCCCCGATCGCGGTCCGTTCGCTCGATCGAAGATACTCCCGGAGCTTCCCCACGAGCTGCTCCTCGGACTCGATGATCTCGTCCGTCACGAGGCTCTCGATGGGCGCAACGAAGCCTCGGCTCGCACCATAGCTCTGGAGGTCCGCGCAGTAGAGAATGACGGGGCGACCCAGCACCTTGTAGTCGAAGTACACCGAGGACACGTCGGTGATGAGGACATCAGACGCGGCGAGGAGCTGGTAAAGCGACACTCCTCTCGCAGCCAGGGAAGCGTCGTCCAGCAGCAGGATCGACCCGTAGCGCGCGAACGCCTCGGGTCGCACCCTCGCCATCGGATGCGGCTTCACGACACACAACGCACCATGCTCCGCGCAGAGAGCGTCTATCCGACTCAGATCGACCCCGCCCGCGAAGATGTCCGCTGACTCCTTCCCATCGACGCGCACGTCTCCGTGGACGGAAGCACGATAAGTCGGCAACCAAACCAAGAGCCGTTGATGTGGCGGGAGGGAGCCACCCATGTCGCGCGATGAGCTCCGGAGCACGTCGAGGCGCGGGTGCTCCGCAACGAGGACGCGGTCGGCGCTGACGCCGAATGCGCCTGCGATGATCGATCGAAACCGTTCATCCGCCGCGATCGTGTAGTGGAAGCGAGGGATCTCGCCGGAGCTCTTCCCGTCGAGGAGACCGATCTTCTTGATCGGCATCCCGTGCCAGACATTGACGACGATCTGTGCCGGAGACAGCGGCCACGCCGAGAAGCAGCCGTGTGTGAACAGCACGAGTCTGGCGCGGTGGTACAACCACACACCGTACGCGCTATATCTGTACGTGACCGTCGCGTTCACGCCCGCGAGCCACGCAGGAGCGACGGCGCCGCGCCGAACCGTGAGCACGAAGAGCTTGCGCCGCGTCCCCCGAAGCGCGTTGGCGAGCGCGCGGGTGGTGTCATCGAAGTCCGGGAACGAATTGATGACGATTGCGTCGCGGTCCTTGGGAATGACCCGGCCGAGAAGCCACCACACCGGAGCGCCGAGGCGATGCGCGAGACTCTTGAGCTTCGGATTCATGACCCCCGCTCCTAGTCTCCGCGGAAATCCTTCAGCAGGTCGTTGATGATGACCTGCGCTTCGGCGAGTCGGGCGAGCGTGTCCTTGTCGAACGCGCGCGCGAGGCTCTTCAGCGACGTGCTCGAGACCCCGTGCGTGCGCGGGAGATAGACGACGTCGCAGTGCTGCCTCATGAAGTCGAACTTGCCTGCCCAGTCGTCGCCGATCCCGAACACGTCGACGGAATGCTCTCGCACGTCTCGGGCCTTCTGGTCCCAGTCGCGCTCGGGAATCACGAGATCCACGTATCGGATCGAAGAGACGATTTCAGCGCGATGTTCGTATGGCATGAACGCGCGCTTGCCCTTGAGCGCGTTGAACTCGTCGGTCGAGACGCCGACGATCAGGCGGTCGCCCATGGCTCTGAGCCGCTCGAGCAACTTCAGGTGGCCCACATGGAACAGATCGAAGGTTCCATAGGTGATGACCGTTTTCATGAGCTGGACACCTCGAGATCACCTGTTCGACGGGCGCGCTCACTGAGGGCCCGTAGCGCACGACCCGCAGCGACGTAGGCACGACGACATCGGCGTCACATGTAGCAGTCGCGACAGGACGGCATCAAGGGCGCGCCAGGTCTGCAGCTCGAGGCGAGCGGGGAGCCACGGCGCGTGCACACGACCCGCGGTGCCGAAAAGAGGCGAGCCCAGTTCCACTTCACGATTGTAGAAGCGCGGCTTCCCTCGCGGAGGACCGCTCGAGGATGGCCCGCAAGTAGAGGTCGCCCTCCATGGTCGCCCCGACCGACGCGAAGGGCATCTTCTCCAGAGGACGCTCGTCAGCGACGAGGTTTTCGATCTTCCTGAAGAAGACGAGTCCTTGCACGTCGAAGTGCGCTCCGACTTCTCGTGTGGCAGGAGTGTCCCGGGTGATCACGCGGGCCCCGAGCGCAGCCGCGTCGAGCAACGCGTAACCGAAAGCCTCGTGGAGCCCGCCCACGAAGACACGAGGGCGTTCCGCCGACAGGTATCCCAGCAACGTGCGGTACGGGAGAACGCTCCGCGGAAATGGGCAGGTACGACCGGGATCGCTCCCGAGGACCAGCACGTCCGTCGGAGGGATGTCCCAGGCGGTCACGAGTCTCTCGAACTCCTCGGATCCCTTTGCCGGCATCCAGGTTCCGAGGAAGACGAGCGCCTTCCCCGAGAGCTCGCGCTGCGTCCGCGTCGCTCTCGACGCTTCCGCGACTTCCCTCACGAGGCTCGTCGAGAACGGGTTCGGGACGACCACTGCGCGCTGGCGGACCATGCCAGGTGCGCGCGAGAGGATCGTGGCCATGTATTCGGTCGGCGTGCTCACGACGTCCGCCGCTCGGAGAAGGCATTGCTCCAGCGGGTAGTAGAGCTTTCCGAAGTTGCCGCAGTGGCGCCAGGCGATCTCGCCCTTCGCCCGATTCCAACCGGACGGACCGTGTCCGCGAACGTGTAGGTGGAGACGCCGCGGGAACAGCCACTTCAGCAACACGAGTCCGATCGCGTCCGCTCCGTACTCGGGAGTCTCGACGTGGAGCCGCCCGTGCGCCATGTAGCGCAAGACCGTGAAAGCCACGGCCACCCGAAACCATGCGAACCGAACCGGTTGAAGCGCCCGCTCCAGGAGGCTGAGCCGCCTCTTGATGTGCTCCGCACGGAACCGATGCACGACAGCACGGTCATTCTCCGGCAACCGGTCCGACGCCGAGCTCGTGATCCACACCTGCTGCTCCGAGCCGAGCGTGCTCAAGAGGTGCCAGTAGTACGTCGCGATGCCGCCCACGACCGTCTCCGATGGCATCTCTCTCGAGATGAACACGTACTTCGCGAACGGTCGCACGTCTCTTCCTTGCTGGGAGGCCGCCATCGTGGCGGGAGGAACGGCAGAACGGCAGAGTCTACCGGACTTCCCTCGCTCGGCACGCGCCGCTATACTGCGCGACCGAGAAGCTGGCCGTAACCCGCAATCTTCCTCGCCATTTCGATGATTTCCCTCTGGTTGTCGGCTGCCTCGAAGGCGGGGCGGTCGGTGCGCATCGGTGCCAGGCCGTTCGCGACGAGCGTGCTCAACCAGGCGCTCAGCAGCGCGACGAGCTTCGCGATCGCGTTCGTCCTGCTTCGGTGGCTCTCCCCATCGGACTACGGTGCCTACGGCATCGGAATGTCGATCTGCTACTTCTACGCGGGCGTCGGTAACGCGGCGATCATCACCCAGATGGTCGTGCACTTCCCAGATCGACCCGTCGAGGACCGACGCCACTATGCCGCGCGCATGATGGTGGCCCTGGCCCTGGCGTGCGGGACAACCCTACTCGTGGTCGCGCTCGCAGCTTCCTCGTTTCGTGCTGCGCTGGGCGATCGCGCACCAGCGCTGGGGCTCGCGCTCGCGGTCGCCCTGGCTTCGGTGTGCTACCTGCTGAAGGACTTCTTCATCCGATTCGCGTACACGAGCCGAGACGAGACGGATGCCCTCGTCGTGAACGGTGTGGCTGCAGCGACGCTCGCGCTCGCCCTGAGCGGCGCATGGTTGCTTCGCTGGGAGCTCGATGCAGCGGGTGCGCTGCTCGTATTCGCGCTGTCACAGTCGTCCGGCGTGCTCGCCGGCCTGTGGAAGGCAAAGCTACCGCTGAGAGCGGTCAGATGGGCCGCCCTCGTCGAGGATGCGAGGGAGGCCTGGGGACACGGGCGCTGGGCGCTCGGAGGCGTCGCCGTCAGCTGGCTGCAGACGCAGGGGTATGCGTACGTCACGCTGGCCTCGCTTGGAGCCGAGGGCGTCGGGCGCGCGAATGCCGCGCGGCTGCTGATCTCGCCTTTTCTCCTGCTGACCCCCGCAATCAACCAGGTGATCATGCCGAGGCTCGCGGAGCACCGCGCCCAGGATCCACGCAACGCGGTCCGCGTCGCGAGCCGTGTAACGCTGGCGTCGCTGGGGTTCGCCGTCCTCTATGCGGTGGTGCTCACCCTATCAACCGGCACCATGGTACCGGTGATCCTCGGTCCCAAGTACTCAGGGATGACGGCGCTTGTCGCTGCGTGGTGCGTGGTGCTCGTGTGCACACTCCTGAGGGACGGGGCAGCGAACCTTTTTTACGCGATGAAGCAGTTCCGCGCGGTCATGCTCACGAACGCCCTCAGCGCCTCTGCGGCGCTCGTGGCGACGCTCGTCCTCGTCCGCGTCTGGGCGGGCCCGGGGGCAGTCTTGGGATCGGCCGTCGGCGAAATCCTCCTAGCGATCATCCTCTGGGCCCAGGTGCGGCGCACTTCGCGCTCACCGCTCGAGTCTGGAGGCGACCTATAGATGCTCATTCCACCGCGAAACGTAGCGATCTACGCCAACCGCTTCCCGCGACTGTATCGCGTGCCGACCATCCTCGGCATGGCGCGCGGATACAAGAAGCTCGGGATGAAGTTTCTCCTCGCGGTCGACAGGGATCAGCCGATCAACACGTCCGTCGATCGCCTTCGCGAGATGGTCCCAGTGGAACAGTTCCGCACGTTCGCCCTGCGAGCCGTTCAGGGTTATCGGTCGCGCTGGTTCAATGTGCTCGCCTCGCCTGGATTTTTTCTCCGGTGCTTGGCCCTGCGACCAAAGGTCGTGATCCAGGAAGGGGTAGGCGGCTGGTCTGCACTCTCTCCCGTACTGCGGCTGCTCTTCGGGACCCGCATCGTCGTCTCGTACGAACGCACCGAAACGAGCGAGATCCGAGCGTCCGCGCTCAAGAGGCACTATCAGAGCCTCTATCTGCGTTGGTTCGTCGACAAGATCGTTGCGAACGGTTCGCGCACCGTACGGTTGCTCACGGTCGGGCTCGGGTATCGGGGCAAGATCTCAGTCGGAAACCTGCTTCCTTACGTGCCGAGGAAATCACGGTTTGCAGCATCGCGCCGCGATTCGGATAAGTTCATTTGTTCGCCGCCTGGTGATGCCTCAACGCGTGAGCATCGAACGGTGCACGTCCTCATCGTGATGGTCATGATCGAGAGAAAGGGGGTCGACCGTCTGGTTCGCATATTGAAGGGACTGGCCGGCGCACCCACCATCAGGTGGACGATCATCGGAACTGGCACTCAGGTGAGTACCGTGCTCGCCGTGGGGTCGCCCAATGTAAACCACATTGCCCACGTACCACCTCACGAGGTGTACGACTACTACCGAGGAGCAGATTACCTTCTGCTCCCGACGAGAGAGGACAACTGGTCTCTCGTCGTGCACGAGGCCATGGCGTGTGGCATGGTCCCGATCACCACCATCGAGAACGGGGTCGTGCCCGATCTCGTGGACTCGCTTTCCGGTCATGTCCTCGATTTCGATTCGCCATTCATCGTGGGTGACGTGCACGCCATCCTTCAGCGAGGGGCACTCACCCCGGAGGCGCGCGAGGCGCAGAAAGCTCGGGCACGGCGCATTGGAACGCACCTGCGAATAGCGTCGAACTTCGTGCTCTCAGCCGAGGAGTGAACACGTACTTGCGTGGACGCGCCAGACGATGGGCCAAGCGACGGACATGACTGGCTAGACCTGCGCGCGGGGCACCGGGAAAGAATCGGGCAAGGAAGCGGCACGTACGCGTGTTCGCGCCTTCTGCATCGCTTCGGTCAGGACAGGTATCAAGACGAGCGCGGGCAAGAAGTGGTTGTGGATCGCGAACGTGGTTCCCGTGAAAGATCTCACCCCCAGGATGCATACGATCCCAGCGAGTTCGGCCCGCTGATACGGCGATGCGTTGCGCACCGAGAGGGCAAACGCGCACGCAGCAATAATCAGCGCGATGGTTCCCACTACGCCTGTCGACACGAGGGCATCGACATAGTCGGAGTGCAGCGACCCGGCATCCGATCCAAACTGCGTCGACAGAATCGTACGATTCGCGACCATGAACCCGAGGCCAAACGTCTTTCCCAAGAAGTCAGCGTCCAGAAAAGCCTGAAAAGCAGCGCTCCACCATGCGGCTCGCCCGCTGAGATTGGAGAGTTGCTCCGTCGAAACACCCCTCGTCATGTATGCATAGATGTAGGCGGATGCATACGTCGCAGAGGCGGCAAGAGAGGCAAGCGCCAGCGCCTTTGCGGCCCGGCTAGCGCGCCGAGCGAGCCAGATGCCCGCAACGAGGGCAGCTCCCAATCCCATCCATGCGGTGCGGCTTTGCGCCAGTACCAGCACCGCCACCAACGCCCCAATCCAGAGCATGCGCCACACACGGCGTGTTCCAGAACACGAGTCACGGAAGCGTGCCATCGCCACTACGAGCAAGATCGCAGCCATCGCGCCGAGGCTGTTCGGATTCACCGTGAGGAGCACGCCGAACAGCTGAATCGGCAGGATCGGCTTCCCGTAAAGCTCGAGCGATTCCTCCGTCAATGGAGCCTTGAGGGCATCGCCGGGAAACATCAGTGCGCCGACCAGGGCGGCGACGACGAGAACCCCGAGGAACTTGAGCCAGAGTTCATACGCCTCGGAGGCGAACTCTGGCCGCGAGCGTGACATGCGAAGCACGTAGAGGCCGACCACGAGCACCATGACCAGCTCGCTCAGTTTCCACAGGGAATAGGGTGAGCGAGAAGTCAAGCCCGTCGAGATGATCCCAACGCAGATGTAGACGGCAAGAAAGGAGAGGGCCGCCGGCCAGCGACGCGGTGGCCCGCGCAGGACGAGATACCCTCCGGCAAACAGGATCGCGAACGGCAGCGCGATCACCTTGTGGACTGTCAGGAGGTCGATCTCTGTCGCCTCGGCGAAAGAGCGCGAGCGGAACAGCAGCAACGAGGCGAACAGGAGCAGTAACGGCAGGAACTTGGTTGAGATGACGCGCATATCGGCCGTGCCGGGGTGCGGAGTGTACCCGGAATCTCGGGCCGAGAGCGACTTCATGGCGGGCAAGGGTGCGCTCGGCCGCTCAACGCAAGCAGCAACCATGTCCTCTCACCTGCAACGATTCACGCCGAAGCAGGCATGGGCACTGGGTGCGGTGCGGAACTCCCGAACCACCGCCACCATGGCTGGAACGACTTGCGACGGGAGCGCACAGCCGCGGCATCGCACACCGCTAGCACGGGCACGCTAGGTCGTAGAGCTAATCCTCAATCTCGACCAGGACCTCCTCGCCCTGTCGCAGTTCCATCCGCAATACTCCATTCGCCACTACGAACGGCAGTTCGCGACCGAGCGCGTCTCGCACCCGGATGGCGCCCGGAATGCGGAGAAACGGCAGCTCCACGGTCAGCGGTATCGCCCCAAGAGGCGCGTCGAGCATCCCGTCTAGCCACAGAGCAGCCGCGCGAGCGGAGATTGCAGCGATGCGAACATTGAGGCGCTCCCTAGCGATCCTATACAGCGCAACATTCCGGAATGTATCGACCCATACCTGCGACTGCCTCTCCGCGACGAATGCAAGGTGCTCCGACAATAACTGCGACGTAACGGGTTGGAATCCGTTTCCATCCATCCCGTGTCCTGCTGTGACGAACCACGCACCCGCAGTGATTGCATCGGCGAGCGCAGCATTGACCGCAGCCGTCGTCGAGCCGCTGTCTACAGGCAAAACCCTGTACCCGTAACCCGCGACAAATGGCCCCGCGTTCCGGGTTGCTAGATGAGATCTCAGCGCGATTTCGGCGGAGAGCGCGTTGTAGCTGCTGTAGGGGAAAACAAAGACATCTGGCTTAGCTCCGAGCTTTTCCTCGATGAGGCGCTGCGCGCCCTCGATCTCGTAAGAAATCGTCTCCTCGGAACTTGTATTGCCGAGATTGATGTGAGTCATGGAATGATTTCCGACTTCGTGCCCGCGGGCGAGAACGTCTCTCCATCTGGCCCACGTCGCGTCGGTGATTGCGCCTGGGATGATGTAGAAGGACGCGCGCATTCCCAAAGACTCAAAAAGCGCTGCGATTGCAAAGCTGGAGGCCGTGCCATCATCCCACGTGTATGATGCTGCAGCTCGCTTTCCATCGCGATACGACGCAATCCGAACGTCATCCATCGCGAAAGTTTCCGAGACGGTTGGGGTGTCCACGAGCACCGACACCGCCATCTGATCCGCGGTGGCGTCCACGATTCGCCCCGTCAGGAGGCACACCACTCCGCTGAGCTGCGGCGCGGTCCACGTGAAGTTCTCAGTCCCAACCGTTCCGCTCACCGAGAGCGAGCTCGTTTCTGTGGAGCCGCCGCAATCATCGAAGACCTCGATCCAGGAAGGGTGTGACGAGCCACCGAGGGCGATCTCCACCTGACCCGAAACTCGCTGGCCAGGGGCAGCCTTCGCGCGGCACGTGGCGTCCAGTGCGCTCCGGGCGACATCGCAAACGGGGTCCGTCTCGAGACGAATGCCCGTAACAACGGACGGGCGAAGCACGGCCACGGTCACGTCAGCCGTTCCGTCGCCCACCACGCTCTCGATACTGAAGGTCACCGAGTCGCTCAACCCGTTCGAGGTCAGCGTGACATTGAAGATACAGGTGCCGGGTTGTATCGCTGACCAAAGCGTGCTCGGTTCGGTCGGCGTGAGCAGCCGTTCCGGGCAACTCGATTCCCATAGCCAGGAGACGGGGTCTCCGTCGGGATCGATCCCAGTTGCCGACAACGCCAGTTGTTCTCCAACCAGCACCGCAGTCTTTGGGACCATGAGCGAAGTGATGATCGGCCCATGGTCTGGTGCGGGCGGCACCTCCGTGTAGAGCGTGAGACGTACGATCGAAGTCCGCCCTGCCACCACAGTCGTCGTGATCGTGCCCGATGCGACGACCGCATCGTCGAGTCCGTACGCTGTCGCCGTGAGCGTTTGCTGCCCCGCAGGAAGTTGGAGAACCCCGAAGAACGAGCCGTCCTCAGGGTTGCGCTGCAGGCGAAAGGATGCTCGAGCAGGCGCGGCGGCCACGTCGACGTATTCGACATCGACCCCCGTGGCCGTATCCACTCGAACGTCGATCGTGCCCGGAAGTCGTACAAGCCCGTTCGATGTCTCGCCGGAGCACCCTGAGACGAGTATGGTCACCACGCTCGCGAGGAGAGCTGTGGCCAAGTTCTTGATAGTAGTCAACGAACCCCCCCGGTTCGTGAGCAAATGCGCGCTCGGCGCATTCGTGTGTACGAGAAATTCGTTCCGCGGTCCTGCATCGTAGCGAGCGCATTCAACGATGGAAAAAAAAGCCCACTCTCGAGCGTTCCTTCAAGCTCTGCGGCTGTCCCGATTTGGGCCCTGCACCGACCGGCGCGAGAGATCCGGAACTCGCTTGGCCGCGGCCCCGCGTGCCTCCGGCCTCGGCCGTGCGGTCGCCAGCGCCGTGGCGCTTAGCTTCGAAGAGCGATCCATGCGGATGACGCTCATCACCCTGGCGTGCAGCCTTCTGCTCTTCTCCTGCGATCCTAGAGCGATTCGCTCGGTCGAGCCATGGCCCATGTGTCAGCCCTCGGAACCCGCCCCACCGGCCTGTGGCGCGCCGCCTCAGGCGCTCACCTCATCTGTCGCGCAGGAGCTGGGGCCGGGATTTGCTGCCATCAACGCGCGGAACTGGTCCTCTGAGCCGACCCCCTGGATCGTCGGACATCGCGGGTCGACGAACGTCGCCGCCCCTGAGAACACCCGTGCTGCGTTCGATTATGCGGCGTCGATCGGAATTCCGATCGAAACCGATGTGACGATCAGCTGCGACGGCGTACCGATGATTCTTCACGATGCCACCCCGGACCGGACTACGGGTGTGACCACGAACCGAGATGCCTGGACCTACTCCGCGGACGAGTTGCGGCAACTCGATGCGTCACAGGTCTATTACCCTGAGGTATTCTCACCACAGCCCATCCCGTCGTTCGAAGACGTCCTGAGTTGCTACGGACCGACGACCCTTCTGCTCGCAGAGGTGAAGTCGGGGCCCCGGCAGAGTGTCACTGGACGTCCCGGCTTCTACACGACGGCAGTTGCCATGGCGAACCTCATCGTCAAGTACGGTCTGCAGCCATCCGTAGCGGTGACCTCCTTCAACGACGCTGACCTGGCGACAGTCAGGAGGACTGACCCATCGATACGTACTATCCTGACGCAAAGTGAGCTGATCTCTGCTTCAACAGCTGCGAACATGGGAGTGTGGGCCGTCGCGGTGCATTTCGCGTCTGTTTCTGCGCAATACGTCGCAGCTCTGCACGCCGCGGGGTTGAAGGTGTTCGTCTGGCCCGTCGGTTCCGTGGTGGATGCTGAGCGGATGCTCGGAATGGGTGTGGATGGCATCATCGCCGACGATCCTCAATACGTCATGGCGTTTGCGAACCGGCGGACGCCCACCGGCGTGACGACGGCCCACGTGCCCGACACACTGGCTGGTTCCGGGTGGCCGTCCTACTCCACCGCCTCTAATGCGTCACGGACGGTCAAGAATGGATTCGTCACCTTCAGTTATGACGCGTTCACTGAGTCGAGCACGAGCCTCCTGGGTGTGCCACTCCGTTCTGCTGATAGTCCAGCGACTCAAACCATCACAACGACTCTCAAGATCATCGCAGCAGGGGAGGACCAAACGCGGTTCGTCGGCTTCCGCTTCGCTTGGAGTACAGACAACGATACGTCCATCGTCGGGTCTGCAACATCCAATGGGTATTACTTCACGCACCGACTCAATGGAACCGTTGAGTTGGTGCGCGTCGCCGCGGGCTCCTACTCGATCCTAAAGACGAGCGTCTGGAGCTCCATCGCGGCGGACCAAGCCATCCCACTCCGCTTCGACGTCACACCGACGGAGATCACGGTCAGGCGCACCGACACGAATCAGTCACTGACCGTCACAAACGTGGACCAGTCCCGAGGTGGCTTCATGGGAGCCATCGGCTGGGGGCTCATTCCCGCCATCGGCGATACCACTCTGACGTACTGAGGTAGTCGGTGCGTTCATCCGGCGCGCCTCTGCAACGCACGGGGCGCCGCTGCCATGGATGGGGGGCGATTCCCTCGTGCGTGCGTGATACGTCGTCCCAAGCGAGCGTGCGTAAGGAGGCTGTCCGGTCCGATGATCGAGTCAGCCGCAAGATCGTCGGCTTCGCGAAACAAGGCGAGTGATTCCGGCCGTATCGCCGCCGCGCGGCGTTGACGGACGGCCTCTCAGCTTCTACTCTCCGCGCCCTATGCGACACGATTGGTCCACGGAGCGCGTCCTCGTCACTGGTGGCGCCGGCTTCCTCGGCAGCGTCGTGGTCGAGGAGCTCCGCCGACGGGGAACGAGGGAGATCTTCATCCCCCGTTCGAACGACTACGACCTCGTCCAGATGCCGGACGTGCAGCGGCTCTACGCGGACGCGAAGCCGACGCTCGTCATCCACCTCGCGGCGCGGGTGGGCGGCATCGGGGCGAACCGGGACAACCCGGGGAAGTTCTTCTACGACAACCTCATGATGGGCGTTCAGCTCATCGAGGTGGGACGTCAGGTCGGCCTCCGGAAGCTCGTCGCCCTCGGCACCATCTGCGCCTACCCCAAGTTCTGCCCGGTGCCGTTCAAGGAAGACGACATCTGGAACGGCTATCCGGAGGAGACGAACGCACCGTACGGGCTCGCGAAGAAGATGCTGCTCGTACAGAGCCAGGCTTATCGGCAACAGTACGGGTTCAACTCCTCGGTCTTGTTCCCGGTCAACCTCTACGGCCCGCGCGACAACTTCGATCTCCACACCTCGCACGTCATCCCGGCGCTCGTCCGGAAGTGTGTCGAGGCGCGGGAGCGCGGAGACAAGCAGATCGTCGTGTGGGGAACCGGCGGAGCCTCGCGCGAGTTCCTCCACGTCCGGGACGCCGCCGAGGGGATCGTCGAGGCTGCTGAGAAGTACGACAAGAGCGACCCGGTGAATCTGGGCGCAGGGTTCGAGATCAAGATCCGGGACCTCGTGCCCCTGGTCGCCCGCCTGTGCCGCTTCGATGGCGAGATCGTGTGGGATACGTCGAAGCCCGACGGTCAGCCGCGGCGGATGCTCGACACCTCTCGGGCGGAGCGGGAGTTCGGGTGGAAGGCTCGCATTCCGTTCGAGGACGGGTTGCGCGAGACGGTGGAATGGTACGAGAAGAACCTGTCGTGACGTTGGTGCTTCGACAGGCTCTGCACGCGCGGTTCTAAGTCAATGGGGGCAATGGCAGTGAAGAAGGCGCTCATCACCGGCATCACCGGGCAGGACGGCAGCTATCTCGCGGAGCTGCTCCTCGACAAGGGATACGAGGTCCACGGGATCATCCGCCGATCGTCGTCGTTCAACACGACGCGGATCGACCACATCTACCAGGACCCGCACACCCCGGACTGTCGGCTCTTCCTGCACTACGGTGATCTCAACGACTCGTCGTCGCTGAACCTGCTGCTCAAGAAGCTTCGCCCTGACGAGATCTACAACCTCGGCGCGCAGAGCCACGTGAAGGTCTCGTTCGACGTGCCCGAGTACACGGGCGAGGTGACCGGGCTCGGGGCGGTGCGGCTGCTGGAGTCGATCCGCGAGCTGGGCCTGAACGACACGCGTGTCTACCAGGCGTCATCGTCGGAGATGTTCGGCGCCTCGCCGCCGCCGCAGAACGAGAAGACGCCGTTCTACCCGCGTAGCCCGTACGGCTGCGCCAAGGTGTACGCCTACTGGATCGGCGTGAACTATCGCGAGGCATACAAGATCCCGGTCTCGAACGGCATCCTCTTCAACCACGAGTCGGAGCGCCGCGGCGAGACGTTCGTCACCCGCAAGGTGACGCGAGCCGCGTCGCGCATCAAGCTCGGCCTTCAGAAGAAACTCTATCTCGGCAACCTCGAGGCCCGCCGCGACTGGGGATACGCCAAGGACTACGTCGAGGCGATGTGGCTCATGCTCCAGCGGCCTGAGGGCGACGACTACGTCATCGGCACAGGCGAGTCGCACTCGGTTCGCGAGCTCTGCGAGGAGGCGTTCGGGCACGTGGGCCTCGACTACCGCGAGTTCGTCGAGATCGACCCGCGCTACCACCGACCCACCGAGGTGGACTTCCTACTCGCCGACGCCTCCAAGGCCGAGAAGAACCTCGGCTGGAAGCCCCGGACGACCTTCAAGGAGCTCGTCCGGCTCATGATGGTGTCGGACCTGGAGCTCGCCGCGCGCGAGCAGCGCGCGGGAGCCGGGCCGGCGGTGTCGAGACACGGGTAGCGGGAGGGCCGCTCAGGCCAAGCCGCGCCGCCGCCACTCCTCGTGGAAGCGCCGCAGCGCCTCGTCGATCATGAGGGGCTTCGTCCGGAGCAGCGCCGCCGCGCGCTCCGTGCGCAGGCCCCCGCGCAAGGGCCGCGGGGCGAGCAGCTTCACGTCTGCAGTCCTCACCGGGACGATCTCGCCCGAGAGGCCGAACTCGCTCGCCACCCGCCGCGCGAACTCCACCCGATCGAGCACGGTGGCGTCGCTCGTGTGCAGGACGCCCCGGTAGGTCGTCTCGAGCAGCAGCTCGAGGCACATCGCCGACCCGTTCGCGGCGAGCGTGGTGGAGACGAGCTGGTCCGAGAACGCGTGGACCTTCTCCCCGCGGGAGAGCTTCTCCACCACCTGTGTCGCAAAGGTGGCCTTCGCCCCCGGCCGACCGCTGTACACGACCGCGACGCGCGCAACGGCGCAGTCCGGCACGAGCACGAGCGCCGCCTCCTCGCCGCAGCGCTTCGTGCGCGCGTAGACGCCGCGCGGGTTCGGCACGTCGTCCTCGGAGTACGGGCCGGCGGTGCCGTCGAAGACGTAGTCGGTCGAGACCGCCACGAGCCGCGCGCCCAGGGCGCGGCAGGCGCGGGCCACCTGCTCGCTGCCCCCGACGTTCACGCGCCAGGCGAGCTCCGGGTCGCGCTCGCAGGCGTCCACGTCGGTCGCGGCCCCCGCGTGAAGCACCGCCTCGGCGCCGAACTCGCGGAGAACCCGCTCGACCGAGGCGCCGTCGCCGAGGTCGGCCTCGGCCCAGCGGTACGCGCCCGGCGGCAGGCGGCAGGGCCCGCGGCCGATGGCGAGCACCTCGGGGCCGCCGCTCGCAGCGAGGGCTGCCACGGCCTCGCCGCCGAGCAGCCCGTTCGCCCCGGTGACCGCGACGCGCACTACCGGCCTCCGTACTGCTTCTCGTAGTACTTCAGGTACTCGCCGGAGATGATCCGCTCCCACCACGGCCGGCGCTCCACGTACCAGCGCACGGTCGCGGCGAGCGCGTCCTCGAACGCGTGCCGCGGCGCCCAGCCGAGCTGGGTCCGCGCCTTGGTGGAGTCGATGGCGTAGCGGCGGTCATGGCCGGGCCGATCCGTCACGTACCTGATGAGCGACTCGGGCTTGCCGACGAGGCGGAGCACCTGCTTCACGATGTCGATGTTGTGGCGCTCGCTCGACGCCCCGAAGTTGTAGACCTGCCCGCTCTCGCCCTGCTCCAGCGCGGCGAGGAGGCCGCGACAGTGGTCCTCGACGTGGATCCAGTCGCGCACGTTCATGCCGTCGCCGTACACGGGCAGGGGCAGGTCGCGGAGCGCGTTCGCGATCATGAGCGGGATGAGCTTCTCGGGGAACTGGTAGGGCCCGTAGTTGTTCGAGCACCGCGTGACGACCACCGGCAGCTTGAACGTGTGCGCGTAGGCGAGCGCGAGGAGGTCGCTCGAGGCCTTCGAGGCGGAGTACGGCGAGGACGGATCGAGGGGCGTCTTCTCGGTGAAGAGGCCGGTCGGCCCGAGCGAGCCGTACACCTCGTCGGTGGAGACGTGGACGAAGCGCTTCACCCCGAGCTCGCGCGCCGCCTCGAGCAGCACCTGGGTGCCGCGCACGTTCGTCTCGATGAAGACGGACGGGGAGAGGATCGAGCGATCGACGTGGCTCTCGGCCGCGAGGTGCAACACCGCTTCGATCTTCTCGGTCCGGAAGACGTCGGCGATGAGCTCGCCGTTGCAGATGTCGCCGCGCACGAAGCGGTAGCGCGGGTTCCCCTCGAGGTCGGCGAGGTTCTCGGCGTTCCCGGCGTAGGTGAGCTTGTCGAGGTTGACGATGCGCCACTCGGACCGCTCGGCGAGGAGGAGGCGCACCAGGTTCGAGCCGATGAAGCCCGAGCCGCCGGTGAGGAGGACGTTCATTCTTGATTCTCCAGCTCAGTCGAACAGCGGCGCATCGGCGAGGCGCAGCCCGGCCGCGTCCTTCGCGGAGACGACGGGCGAGTCGCCGCCGGTCTGCCAGTCGATGGCGAGGCCCGGATCGTCCCAGCGGATGCAGCGCTCGTGCTCCGGGTGCCAGTAGTCGGTGGTCTTGTAGAGGAACTCCGCCTCCGTGGAGCGCACCAGGAACCCGTGCGCGAAGCCCTCCGGGATCCAGAGCTGCCGCTTGTTCTCCGCGGAGAGCACCTCGCCCACCCACTTGCCGCAGGTCGGCGAGCCGCGGCGGAGGTCCACCGCCACGTCGAGCACCTCGCCGCGGACCACGCGCACGAGCTTCCCCTGCGGGCGCGGGAGCTGGTAGTGGAGGCCGCGCAGGACGTTCCGCGCCGACAGGCTGTGGTTGTCCTGCACGAACTCGACGGCCCGCCCGACCGCGGTGTCGAACGCCTTTCGGTTGAAGCTCTCGAAGAAGAAGCCCCGCGCGTCCCCGAACACCTTCGGCTCGAGGACCAGCACGTCCGCGATGCGGGTGGGACGGACGTTCATCAGAAGACCCGCGTCCCGACGAGCGCGCGGACGTACTGGCCGTAGCTCGACTTGCCCAGGGCCGCGGCGCATCGCTCGAGCCGGGCGTCGTCGATCCAGCCCTGCCGCCAGGCGACCTCCTCCGGGCAGGCGACCTTGAGCCCCTGGCGCTTCTCGATGGTGGCGATGAACTGCCCCGCCTCGAGGAGCGAGTCGTGCGTGCCGGTGTCGAGCCAGGCGTAGCCGCGGCCCATGATCTCGACCGCGAGCCTGCCCTCGTCGAGGTACAGGCGGTTGAGGTCGGTGATCTCCAGCTCGCCGCGCGCGGAGGGTCGCACGGTGCGCGCCTTCTCGACGACCTCCTCGTCGTAGAAGTAGAGGCCCGTGACCGCGTAGCGCGACTTCGGCCGCGCCGGCTTCTCCTCGATGCTGACGGCCCGGCGCCTCTCGTCGAACTCCACGACGCCGTAGCGCTCCGGGTCGGTCACCGCGTAGGCGAAGACGGTCGCCCCATCGCGCCGCTCGTCCGCGGTCCGCAGCACCTGCTGCAGCTCGTGGCCGTAGAAGATGTTGTCGCCGAGCACGAGCGCCGACGGGCCACCCCGCACGAAGTCCGCTCCGAGGATGAACGCCTGCGCGAGGCCGTCCGGGCTCGGCTGGACCTTGTACTCGAAGTGCATGCCCCAGGCGCCGCCGTCGCCGAGGAGCTCCGCGAACCGCGGCGTGTCCTGCGGCGTCGAGATGACGAGCACCTCCCGGATCCCGGCGAGCATCAGCGCCGTGAGCGGGTAGTAGATCATCGGCTTGTCGTAGACGGGCAACAGCTGCTTCGAGACGGACAGCGTGGCCGGATAGAGCCGGGTTCCGGCGCCGCCAGCGAGGATGATGCCCTTGCGCCTGGTCGTCATGGGATCCGCCGCGTCTCCGAGCGTTGGAGCAGCCCCGCGTCGTCGCGAGGATGAAACCGTCGGAGCCGCGGCCCGCCTGCAGCTTGCAGCGTCGAGGCGCTCGAACGCCCGTCCGCCGGCCAAGACCGCGAGTCCGCGATCTTCTACGACGCTCCGCGCGGCCGGCGCAAGCGCGGCAGGAGTCCGCTTCCGCTCACGGCAGGCTGGCGCCGTCTCGCGCCGCGGGGCAGCGTGGCGACGCCGGCGGCCGCGGCGTCAGCGCGCAGCCTCGTCGCTCGGCACCCACACCCGGACCCAGTCGATCTCCATCCTGGTGGTGCTCGTCTCGCGCGAGCCGTAGCCGCCCGCCGGGACGTCGCCTGCCCAGCTGTGATCCAGCACCTCGCAGGTGAGATACAGATCCTGCGCGATGTTCGACACCGCCGCGCTCGTGCGGAAGACCGGCTTCTCGTCGATGTAGAAGGTGTAGCCCTCGGAGGTCCACAGCACCGAATAGTCGTGCCACTCGCCCTTGAGCGGCGCGCCATCGGGATGCGCGACGGTGCGGTTGCTCTTCTTCCACTCGCTCCCGAAGCCGTCCCAGTTGATGCCGACCTGGACGTAGTTGGGCATCCGCCACCCGCTGCCGTCGATCTCGCGGTGCTCGTAGATATCCACCTCGACGCCGGCGCTGCCCGGGTCGCCGATGGGGTTCCCGTAGGTCACCGGCCAGACGAAGAACGAGCACCACTGGCCGTAGCTGTCGCCGAAGCGGGCGCGCGTCTCGTAGTAGCCGTAGCGCGCCTGGAACTTGCCGTGCGTGCTCATGTGGCCGGCGTGGTGCACGCCCGCGTCGTCGGTGAAGGTGATGAACGTGAGGATGCCGCCGCTCACGTCGAGCGCCTCGGGGCCTCTCACGCCGCCCTTCCACCTTCCACTGTTCACGGTCCACTTGCCGGAATCGACCGCGGACCCGGAGAACTCGTCCCGCCAGGCGAGCGTGTAGCCGGCGAACGGTGCCTCCGGCACGGGATCGCCGGGAGCGCTCGGATCCTGCGGGGTGCTCGGGTCCTGCGGCCGCGGGATCGGCACGTCCGGCGTCGACCCTCCAGGGAGCTCCCCCGCCGTCCTCGCCGGCGGCCCCTCCGGCTCGAGGAGCCCGCACGCGGAGAGCGCGAGCGCGGCTGCGACGAAGATCCGGATCTCGTGGCGCATGGTCTCCCCCCGCCGAGCCGCCCTAGTACGACCAGTTGACGCCCGCCGCGACGACGCCGTTGCCCTTCCGCTCCGTGGTGTCCCAGGTGCGGAGGCGGTCGAGCTGCATCTCGTCCCGGTACGTGAGGAAGAGCCCCCCCGGCCGCCAGTCCCAGCGTCCGAGCGCGAACGACACGCGCCACTCGGGCGGCGTCGCCGTGCCCTCCAGCGCGCCCGGGATGGTCCAGCCGAGCCCGCCGGTGGCGAACCAGGTCCGCGCCACGAGGAAGGTGGTGCGCGCGCCGAGGTACGGGCCGCCGCGGAACGGCAGGGTGGCGAACGCGCTCGGCGCGATGCAGAACGGCCCCCCGCACAGGCTCGGGAGCTTGTAGCCGAGGCTCGCCTCGGCGTCCTTGAGCGTGAACGAGTCGTCGGGGCGCACCGGCCCCCAGTCGTGCACGTGCAGGAAGAAGGAGTTGTCCCGCCAGTCCTCGAACCCGAGCCCCCACAGGAACCGCACTTCGCCATCGCGGGAACGCGGCGTGAGCTCCGCGCCCAGGCGCACGAACGACTTCCACCCGGGGGCGGCCGTCACGGTCGCGCCGGTGGTCTGCCGGTCGATGCCGCGGTAGCCGAGGAACGCCGTGCCGCTGAGGTGCTGGCCGGGAAGCACCGGCGGGAGCACCTGCACCGGGCCGCTCGTCATCTCGGGGACCACCGTTCGAGGCGGCTCGCCGAGGCCGTCGTCGCTCGCGCGCGCCTCCGGCGGAGCGGCGCCGACGGCGACCGCCAGCGCGACGATGGCGTAGCGCGAGCTCACTTCCGGAAGCTAGCGGTGGGCCGGCGGACGGCAATGGGCGCGCCCGCGGCACGGCGGGGCGCTCCGATCTTCGCCACGAGTGGAGAGGCGCACGCTCGTTTGGCCGTGGCGCGCCCTCGGGGGATGCGCCGTGGCCTCGCGTGGACCTCCGTCCGCGGGCTTGCTCCCGGCGCTCGCACGCTCGACGTTGGAGCGCTGGGACCGCGCTTGCGAACTTTACCTTTCGTGTTGCTCCTCGCGGCGCAGGCCGCGGCCGGGCAGGAGCCTTTCGGCTCGCCGGGGGTGCCGAGGTCCACCCCCGAGGTCGAGGCCGCGCCGGCGGTTCGCGCGCCCGAACGGGCCCGCGCGAGCGACCACGGCTTCGTGCTCGAGCTCCACAGCGACTTCGGCTTCGAGCGGCTGGTCGCGATCCAGTACCCGGACGATACCCGCACGACGATGCACCTCAACGACGGCTTCGCCTTCGCGCTCGGCTGGAGCTTCCTCCCGCTCTCGCAGGGCCGCCTCGCGACCCGGCTCGCCGCCGGCTTCAAGCTCGACATGCTCCGCGCGTCGAACGGGGACGCGCTCTTCACGACGGTGCCGGTGGACCTCATGGAGCTCGCCTACGCGGGGCCGTTTCGGCTCGGGGCAGGCGCCTCGGTGCTGCTGTGGCCGCGCATGCGCGGCGGCGGGTTCCTCGAGGATGCGCGCTTCCACTTCGACCCGGCGCCCGGCGTGGTGCTCGACGCGGAGTGGATCGTGGCGCCCCGGACCCGCACCGGCCTCGGGCTGCGGGCGAGCTGGTACCGGTTCTCCTGGGACGGCGGATCGCGGGGGGCGCCCTCGATCGGCCTCCTCATCCGGACGGACCTGCCGGTCGGACGGCGAGTGCGATAACATCGCGCCGTCCCCATGGATCCCGGTCTCGACCGCTCGTACCGAGCCCTGAACGACTACTTCGATCGGATCTTCGTCCTCACGCTGCCGCGCGCGACCGATCGCCACCCGGCGATCGAGCGCTCGCTCGGCGGGCTGCGCTACGAGCTCGTGTACGGGCAGGACAAGCTCGAGCTCGACCTCGCCGACCTCGAGGCGCGCGGCGTCTACGACGATCGCGCGGCGCGGCGCGCCCACCGGTACGGGCGTAGCATCACGCTGGGTCACATCGCCTGCGTCCTCTCCCACGCGCGCATCTGGAGGAGGATGCTCGACGAGGGGCACGAGCGCGTGCTCGTCTTCGAGGACGACGCCGAGCCGATCCCCGAGGCCATCGGGCTCGCCCCGGCGGTCCTGGAGCAGCTCCCTCCCTCGTTCGAGCTCGTCTACCTCGGCTACAAGGGGCGCGAGGTGGTCACGGCACGGCGGCGGCTCGACCAGGCCGCCTACGTCGCGCTCGGGGCCTTGGGCCTCATCCGCTGGAGCGCCCGCGAGGCGATGAACCTCTTGCCGCGCCCCTACTCGGAGAACCTCCGCCGGGCCGGGCGCCACGATCACACCCACGCGTACGCGCTGAGCCGCTCCGCGGCCCGGAAGCTCCTCGCCTCGCAGCAGCCCGTCGTCCTGAACGTGGACACCGGCATCGGCCGGCTCGTCCTGCGCGGGGAGCTCGAGGCCTACGTGAGCGAGCCGAAGCTGTTCCGGCAGCGGGGCGACACCTCGTACATCCTCGAGGGGCCACCGAGGGCACAGCGGTAGGGAAAGGGTTCTCCCTTCGCGCGATCGGTTCGCGTAGAGTCGCGCCGCCTCCATGCGCTCCCGACCGCTCGCCCTCGCCTTCGTCCTCGCGCTCTCGCTCCCCGCCGTCGCGCCGGCGGCCGACGACACGCGCTGCAAGCCGGCCGCGACCTTCGCGGTGGACGGGTTCCGGGACCCCGCCGACGACCTCGCCCGCGTGGGCGAGCTGGTCGGCGCGGTCGCGCCTGAGCCGCGGCTCATCCGGCGCGGCGGGTTCCGCCTGGAAGAGACCTGCGCCGCCGTCGCGCTCCCCTGGAACGTCGCGCGCGCGCCTGCGGACGGCGAGCGCTTCCTCACGGCGCTCCCCGCCCGGCTCGAGGGCACGTTCAACTCCCGCTTCCCCGAGGGCGCGAACGACGGCCTCCTGTGGGCGGGCCGCGGCGTCTCGGCGTTCGCCACGGTCGGCGTCGCCGGACGCTACGGGCCGCTCTCCTTCGCGCTCGCCCCCGAGGTCGCGGTCTCGCAGAACCGGGACTTCACGCTCGTCCCGAACGGCAAGACCGGCGATCTCCGCTTCCAGAACGCCTGGTACGGCGACACGATCGACTATCCCCAGCGCTTCGGGGCGGGGACCCCGACCTTCTGGGCGCCCGGCCAGAGCTACCTGAGGCTCGACGTCTGGAACGTCGCCGCCGGCGTCTCGACCGAGAACCTCTGGTTCGGGCCGGGCATCCGGAACTCCATCGTGATGTCCTCGGCCGCCGCCGGGTTCCCCCACGCCTTCGTCGGCACCTCGCGCCCGGCCGACATCTGGATCGGAACGGTGGAGGCGAAGGTGCTCTGGGGGCGGCTCGACCGCACGCGCTACGTCACGACGCCGACGCACCCGCTCCTCACCGCGCTCGTGGTGGACTACACCCCGCGCTGGCTGCCGCGCCTGTCGCTCGGCCTCGCGCGCGTTCAGCTCCAGGTGTGGGACGACCTGCGCGTCCGCGACTGGTTCCCGTTCTTCCAGAGCTTCGAGAAGAAGAACCTCAGCTCCTGGTACGGCGGCCCGCAGGGGGACAACCCGCGCGACAACCAGCTCGCCTCCGCGTTCGGCCGCTGGGCGTTCCCCGAGAGCGGGCTCGAGATCTACTTCGAGTGGGCCCGTGAAGATCACGAGAACTCGTGGGCGGGCTTCATCCGCGAGCCGGACCACACGCAGGCGTACACGCTAGGCCTCCAGAAGGTCGCGCGCCTCGGCGAGCGCTGGGTGCGGTTCCACGCCGAGTACACCGACCTGCAGGAGTTCCGCCCGGTGAGCAGCAGCCGGGGGCAACCCGTCTACTACATCCACGGGAACGACCTCTCCTACACGTACCAGGGCCAGCTGCTCGGCGCGTGGATCGGGCCGGGGGCCGACTCGCAGATGGTGGCGCTCGACGTGTTCGGCAAGCGCGGCCGCATCGGCGGCTACCTCGAGCGCGTGCGCCGGAACGAGCCCGTGTTCTGGCTCGTCATCGACCCGAACAACCCGGGCGAGATCTCCCACGACACGGAGGTCACCGCGGCGGTGCGCCAGGTCTACTTCGCGGGGCCGGTGGACGTCTCCTGGGAGGCCGCGGCCACATACCGCTGGGACCGCGACTTCCTCCGCAACGAGCCGAACCTCCGGCTCGGCGTGCAGCTGGCGATGCCGCTCGGCCGCCGGCCTTGATCCCGCTCCTGCGGCGGCGTCCGCCCGCCCGTTCGTTCCGGGGGCAGCCAGGGTCTGGTAGAACCGGACGGTCATGACGTCCCTATCCGTCCTCGTCCCCGTCTTCAACGAGCAGCACCTCGTCCAGACCTCGCTCGCGCGGCTCGAGCTCCTCGAGACCTCGCCGCACCTCGAGCGCGTGCAGGTCATCGTGGTGAACGACGCCTCCAAGGACGGCACGGCGGGCGCGCTCGCGGCGTTCGCGGCGGAGCGCGGCATCGCGTGGCAGGAGAACGGGCCCGCCGCGGAGGGCGTGCGGCTCCGCGGCCACGGGCGGACCGGACGGATCGAGTGGGTGTTCCTCGAGCACGTCGTGAACGGCGGCAAGGGCGCGGCCATCCGCACCGCGCTCGCCGAAGCCGACTGCGAGCTCTCGGTGATCCACGACGCCGACCTCGAGTACCACCCGAAGGACCTGCTCCGCATCGTGAAGGTCTTCGTGGACGAGCAGGCCGACGCGGTGTTCGGCTCCCGCTTCGCGGGCGGCGAGGCGCGGCGCGCGCTGCTCTTCCGCCACGAGCTCGGCAACCGGCTCCTCACGTTCCTCACCAACTGGGTGACGAACGTGAACCTGACGGACATGGAGACCTGCTACAAGGCCGTCCGCACCGAGCTCCTCAAGTCGCTGCCGCTGCGCTCGAACGACTTCCGCCTCGAGCCCGAGCTCACCATCAAGCTCGCGAAGCGCGAGGCGCGCATCTTCGAGGTGCCCATCAGCTACTCGGGGCGCACCTACCAGGAAGGCAAGAAGATCAACTGGCGCGACGGCCTGAAGGCGCTGTTCGCCATCCTGCGCTTCTGGCTCTCCGACGAGATCTACGCGAAGGACGCCCACGGCTCACAGATCCTCGGGCGGCTCGCGCGCGCGCCGCGCTTCAACGCCTGGATGGCCGACACCATCCGCCCGTTCTGCGGCCAGCGCATCCTGGAGATCGGCAGCGGCACGGGCAACCTCACCCGCCGGCTCATCCCCCGCAACCGCTACGTCGCCTCGGACATCAACCCGCTCTACCTCCAGACCCTGCGCAGCCTCACCGCCGACCGGCCCTACCTCGACGTCGCCCTCACCGACGTCACCGCGGCCGGCTCGTTCCCGAAGCTCGAGGGCGGCTTCGACACGGTGGTGTGCCTCAACGTCATCGAGCACGTGGAGGACGACAAGGGCGCCCTCGAGAACATCCGCGCGGTGCTCTCCGAGCGCGGCCGCGCGGTGGTGCTCGTGCCGCAGGGCCCGGAGCTGCTCGGCACCCTCGACGAGGTGCTCGGCCACAAGCGGCGCTACACCGAGGCGTCGCTCCGGGTGCTCGCGGTCGAGAGCGGCTTCGATGTGCGGGAGGTGCTGCGCTTCAACCGCGTGGGCACCGCCGCGTGGTGGCTCAACGGCAAGCTCCTCAAGCGCCGCTCCTTCGGGCTCCTGCAGATCGTCGCCCTGAACCTCCTCACGCCGCTCTTCCGGCTCGTGGACCGGGTGCTGCCGCTGCCGGCCCTGTCGCTTATCGCGGTCCTCGAGCCGGCGCGCGCCGGGCGCGCCGCGGAGCCGCAGTTCCCGCAGGAGGCGCTCGAGCCGGTGCCGCCCTCGCTCGACGTGGGGTGAGGCGCGCCCCGCCCGCGCCGGAGGGCGAGCGGGGCGCGTGACGGTGTCGGACCTCCCTACTGGCTCGCCCCCGGCGCGCTCGGGTAGGGCGGGCTCGCGCCGCGGAGCCCGGTCTGCGCGGTCTGACGGAGGAACGCGCCCACGCCCCGGTAGCTGTGGAGCTTGTTCGCGTGGGCGACCACCTCCACGGCGGCGCCGTCGAGGAGCGCGCGCGCCACGATCGCCTCGCCGAGGTCGCGCACCGCGTGGAGCTCTCCGCCGCAGTAGGGGCAGGACTCCGCCGACTCCGCGTTCGCGCCGATGGCGAGGCAGTTCTCGCAGCGCCAGCCCGTGCCGTCGAAGCACTCCTCGATGACGAGCCGGTGCACGCGCCCCTGGTTCAGCGCCTCGACCACGTCGCTCGGACCGAGCACGCCGAGCGCGCCGCGGAGCGACTGGGCCACCACCTGCTCGATGGCGTCGTGCTCGTCCAGCTTCTCCCGCTCGGCGAGCGCCTTCACGGCGCCCTTCACGATGCCGTCGCGCCGCATCCCGTCCCCGGACTCCCAGTCCCTCGGCCGCGGGAGCCGCGCGATGATGCGCTCCTTGAGCCGCTCCGGAAGCTCGCGCTCGAAGGCGGCCAGCGTCTCGGCGGTGCCGACGAGCACGACGTAGGCCTGCCGGTGCTGGTCGTAGAAGGCGGTCACCTCCGCCGCCGCGGCGCGCCGGTTCTTCTGGACGTAGTTCTCGTGGTGGCGGACCTCCTTCGTCTCCCGCTCGTACTGCGCCCGCGGCCGCCCGGAGCCGCCCGCGTTGAAGTTGTCGCGCTCGCGGCGCGGGACGAAGCCGCGCAGGTTCGCCTCGACGGCGAGGTCGCCGAGGGACACGTGGTAGATGTCCGCGCCCTCCTGGCTCGGCGCGACCACGATGGCCGGCGCGACGTCGTCCTGGAGCCGCGCGAGCTGGGTGAGGTGCGGGATGGCGTCGGTGGTGAGCGCGTTCTCGAACGACCGCCGGAAGAAGTGCGGCTGCCACAGGCCGAGCGCGTCGCACGCGAACAGCGCGAGCCCGTTCTTGTTCTCCTCGTACTCCTGGCCGAGCAGGCCGTTCACCTGCTCCTGGATCCGCCTCAGGTTCTTCTCGAGCCCCGCGCGACCCGGGCTCTCCGGTAGGTAGTGCGCGAGGGTCTGCCGGATTCGCTCCTGCACGAACAGCCGGACGCGTTCGCGCTGCTGCTCGTCCTTCCAACGGATGTCGAGGTACAGGCTGACGATGGGCTCGCTGCCGCTCTTGTAGCGGGCGAGCTCGGAGAGCGTTCCGTCGAGCTCGATCATTCCTTCCTCCCTTGTCACCACAACGTGGACATGCCCACGCGCCCCGCGCGCGTCGAGTCGTCGGCGGGGCCCTGCGCCTCTCGATTGGCCGATTGCCGCGCCGCGCCGGACGGGTTAGATGGCGGCCGTGGCCCTGCTCGACGCCCTGCGCGCGCTCACCGACTTCACGCCCCCGCGGGCGCTGCCCGACGCGGATCTCTCGCTCCTCGGCGACGTCCTCGAGGCGCACGGCCTCGGGCCGCTCGCCTCGTACCAGCTCGAGACGACGCGGCTCGGCGCAGGCCTGCCGGAGGCGTTCCGCGAGCGCCTGCTCGGCAACTACCAGGGGGTCGTGAACGACAACGTCCTGAAGCTCGTCTCCCTGCGCAACGCGCTGCGCGAGGCGCCGGAGCTGCCGGTCGTGCTGCTCGACGCAGCCGCCTACGTGGACTGGCTCTACCCGCACATGGCGTTCCGCCCGGTCGGCGAGGTGCGCATCGCGATGCGACCCGCCGACCGCGAGCAGCTCGTCTCCCGGGTGCCTGCGCTCCACGTGGAGCGCACCGAGCACGAGGGCCGCACGGCCGTGCTCGCCGACGAGCGCATCACCATCGCCGTGCAGGACGCCCTGTGGCCCGGCGGCCCGGCGGAGGGGCCGCTCTTCGAGCGCGGCCGGCCGCACCGGGCGTTCGGCCCCGGGGCCGCCCGGCCATCGGCCGAGGACGCGCTCCTCGGGACCGTCGCGGAGCAGGCGGGCCTGGGGCTCTTCGCGCCGCTCATCACCTACGTGGACGTGCGCGAGCTGCTCCGCCTCGAGCTCGACCTCCGGTACCTGCACGCCCGCGCCGCGGACCTGCGGCTATCGCGGGCGCTCTTCGGCTCGAGCCTGCTCGCCGCGCACTTCTACCCCGAGATCGCGGACGCGGCGGCGCGGGTGCGCCCGGCGCTCGGCATCGCCGAGCGGCTCGCGGTCGAGCGGGTGGTCGAGGCGGCGAAGGACCCGGCCCAGCTCCGCCACCTGCGCGGCGTGGACGCCGCGGCGAGGCTCGTGGTCGCGCCGTGACCCCGGAGCGCGCGAGACGCGTCGGCGTGGGGGCCTACGCGGCCGCCCTCGCAGCGCTCTCGCTCCTCCACCTCGGCACCGGGCTCGCGGACAACGGCGACTTCGATCGCTCGACCTACTTCCTCCTGGAGAAGCCGGTCGGGTTCGCGACGAACTGGCCGCCTTACGACACCCCCGAGCGCGAGCGCCGCATCCTCGGCGAGTGGCACGACCGCTGGGAGCTCGCCCCGGACGCGCCGCGGCTCCACCCGGGCATGACGGCCTCGTCCTACAAGCCCATCCTCGCGGCGCAGGTGGCCCTCGACGGGCTCGTCACGCGCGACCGCGAGTACTCGTTCGTCGTCGGCTCCCTGCCGCTGCGAGTGCTGCTCGTCGCGGGCGTCGTCGCGCTCGTCGCGGCCGCGGCCGCCGAGGCGCCCGCCGCGGGGGTGGTGCTCGCCCTCCTGCTCAGCCTCGCCGCGCTCGAGACGAGCTTCGTCGCGTTCCTGAACAGCGCCTTCGAGGACCAGGTCGCGATCGTATTCCTGCCGCTCCTCGCGCTCCTCACGTGGCGCGCGGCGCGGGCGCGATCGCGCTGGGTCGCGCTCGCCGCGCTCGCGGTGGCCGCGCTCGTGGGGGCGGCGAAGCCCGCCTTCTTCTACCTGCCGCTCCTCGCCGCGCCCTTCCTGTGGGACGCGCTCGGCGCGCGGACGGCGGCCGCTCGCGCGCTGGCGGTCGCGGTTCTCCTCCTCGCGCAGGCCGTCGCCCTCGTCCCACCCCTCGTGAACCGCGCCACGACGCGGCTCAACGCTTACCAGGCGCTCTACTACGGCGCGCTCCTCCCGCTCTCCGACGCGGAGCTCGCCGAGGTGCGCGTGCGCGGGGCGCCCGTCGTTCGCGACTGCATCGGCGTGCGGGCCTTCGTGCGGCCCCAGGGGCCGGCCTGCCTCGAGCGCGCGCCCGGCTCGCTCGCCGCCGCCGCAGGGCTCCTCGCGACACACCCGCGCGCCACCGCCGCGCTCGTCGCCCGCGCGGTGGCGAAGGGCGCCGATGTGGACCTCGCCTACCTCTCGAAGCGCGCGCCGGGCCTCGCGTCCTTCGCCGAGCTGCCCCCGTTCCGCTTCTGGACCGGCGTCTTCCACCGGCTCGGCCGGGCCGTGCTCGCGCTCGCGCTCTTCGCGGCCGCGTCGCCGCTCCTCCGCAGCAGCGCGGAGCTCCGGCGCGGCGCGCGCGGCGGGGCTCCTCGCGCTCTTCGGCATCCTGCAGTACCCGGTCTCACTCGCCGATGGGCTCGTCGAGACGCAGAAGCACGTGCTCGTGGGGAACTACGCCAACGTGCTCGCGCTCTCGCTCGCCGCGGCCTGGCTCGCCGCCGCCGCGGCGCACGCGCTGCGCCGGGGACCCCTGGAGGCGGGCGGCGCCGCACCGGCGCACGCTCGCACCGCCGCTCGTTGAGCCGGCCGCTCCGTGCTACCCTCCGGGCGCTTTTTCCTGGGGGAGCACACATGCGGATCGCTGTCGTCGGCACGGGCTACGTCGGCCTCGTCACCGGCACCTGCTTCGCCGAGACCGGCCACACCGTCGTCTGCCTCGACGTGGACGCGCGCAAGATCGAGACGCTGCGCGCCGGCGGCATCCCGATCTACGAGCCCGGCCTCGAGGAGCTCGTCCGCCGCAACGTGAAGGAGCGGCGGCTCACCTTCACGACCTCCTACGCCGAGGCCATCGGGGGCGCGGAGGTCGCGTTCATCGCGGTGGGCACTCCGCCCGGCGAGAACGGAGAGGCGGACCTCCAGTACGTGCTCGCCGCGGCCGAGGACATCGGCCGCCACCTCACCCGCCCGTGCGTGGTGGTGGACAAGAGCACCGTCCCGGTCGGCAGCGCGGAGAAGGTCGCCGAGGCCCTGCGCCGCGTCGCGCAGCACCCGTTCGACGTGGTCTCGAACCCCGAGTTCCTCAAGGAGGGGGCCGCCGTCGAGGACTTCATGCGGCCCGACCGCGTGGTCGTGGGCGTCGCCTCCGAGCGCGGGCGCGCGGTGATGGCCGAGCTGTACGCTCCGTTCGTCCGTGCCGAGCAGCCGGTGCTGTTCATGGACCTGCGCTCCGCGGAGCTCACCAAGTACGCCGCGAACGCCATGCTGGCGACGCGCATCTCCTTCATGAACGAGATGGCCGCGCTGTGCGAGCGGCTCGGCGCCGACGTGGATCAGGTGCGGCGCGGCATCGGCTCCGATCGCCGCATCGGCCACCCGTTCCTCTTCCCCGGCGTGGGGTTCGGCGGCTCCTGCTTCCCGAAGGACGTGCGCGCCGTCATGACCATGGCCCGCCACGTGGGCCTCGACTTCGACCTGCTCCGCTCGGTGGAGCGCGTGAACGAGCGCCAGAAGCGCTGGCTCGTGGAGAAGGCCACGAAGCACTTCGGCTCGCTCGCCGGGAAGACCATCGCGGTGTGGGGGCTCGCCTTCAAGCCCAAGACCGACGACATGCGCGAGGCGCCGGCGATCTCGGTGGTGGAGGGGCTCCTCGGCGCGGGCGCCCGGGTGCGCGCCCACGATCCGGTCGCCGCCGAGGTGGCGGAGCGGCTCTTCGACGGCCGCGGCGTCGTGCTCGCCGACGAGCCCTACGCGGCGGCGGAGGGCGCCGACGCGCTCATGCTCGTCACCGAGTGGAACGAGTTCCGCCAGCCCGACCTCGCCCGCCTGAAGACGCTCCTGCGCCAGCCGGTGCTCCTCGACGGCCGGAACGTGTGGGACGCCGCGAAGGTGCGGGCGGCGGGGTTCACGTACTACGGGGTGGGGCGGAACGTCAGCTAGCCCCGCGCCCCCGGGTCCGTGCGGGCCGCGCCGACCGCTCCCGCGGCGACGCGCTCCACGGTCCGAGCGCGGGCGGCGATCGCGCCCCATACCGTCATCGCCGCGATCAGCAGCAGATAGACGACCCGGTACTGGTACCGGTCCTGCGGGTTCGAGAGCGACGCGCACACGACGGCGTTCGAGACCGTGCCGGCGACGAGCAGCGCAGCGAACGGCCAGGCGCGGGCGGCGGCCGAACGCGCGGCCCGCGAGGCGCCCGCGACTCCCAGCGCCGACGCGGCCAGCGCGAGCGCCACCCACTGCACCTCGTCGAGCCAGCGCAGGTGCAGCGCTCCGCGCTGCTGCGCCGCTCGCATGTACGCGGGAAAGGCTCGCGGCAGCCAGCGGCGGGTCTCGGCCACCGCGTAGAACGAGGGGTCCGCGAGGGGCCGGATCCAGCGCGTCGGAGACACGAGCAAGAGCTGCTGCGCGGAGGCGGAGGCGGCCTCGCGGACGTGCCTTGCGAGTCCACTGCGAGTGCGGACACTCGCCCGGAGGATGTCGCGAAACTCTGCGAAGTTCTCGTCGGTCCACCCGCCCGTGAGGTAGAGCGGGCTCGAGGGGGACCAGGCGAACTCGTCGGTCGTCATGGGGAGCCGGTCCTGATACGCGCACAGCCGCCACCGGGCCTCGGCGCAGCGCGCTCCCAGGACGTCGGCGAGGATCCCGTTGGCCGCCATGCGGCCGACGAGGAACACCGTCCCGCCGCGCGCCAGCGTGAACCCGCCGCCCATGAGCGCGTGCGTCGTCGGAATGGTGAGCCAGGCGGACACGGTGATGACGGCGATGAGGGCGAGGCGGCGCGGCGCAAAGCGGAAGCGGGCCCGGCGCGCGGCGAGATTCCAGCCCCCCGCGAGCAACAGCAGGGCCACTGCCAGGTTCAGGTGCGACAGATGGACGACGAGCGCGAGCCACAGCAGCGCTCCGAAGGCGACGAGATCCCGCCGGCTCAGCTCGAGGCCGAGCACCGCCGCCATCGACACGATCACGAGCGCCGTGAAGACGTCCGGCATGAGCTCGCTCGCGGCGATGCCCGCTCCGCCCAGGCAGGCCCCTGCTAAGGCCAGCGCGACGGCGGCCCCCGGCGAGGAGCGGCCTGTCGCGAGCGAGAACGCGCGCTGGAGCGCCCAGGCGAGGAGGAGGGCCTGCGCCACGACCACGAGCCAGGGTTGAGAGCCGGCGCTCGCGACGCGCAGGAAGAGCCCGTACGTCACGGGACGGTCGACCGGCACCTCGGGGTGGAAGCCCGACAAGATGTACGTCCCCGTGTCGTCGTACACGAGGGGGTAGCCGTTCAGGACAGCGGGCCAGAGCAGGATCGCCGCAGCCGCGGCGAGCGTGAGCCATGGCACGAGGCGTCTTGCCGCGGAGCGCTCGGCGGTCCCCGGAACAGCGCTCGGCGCTCGCATCGTGGGCTGCGGACAGGAGATGGCAACCTCCAGGAACAGACGGGCGGTCAGCGGGAGCTCCGTGCATCGCCGAGCGGATTCCGGACGGCGCTGCGCATCCTACTTCGCGCTCCGTGCGGCATCCACGAGAAGCCGCGGCCAGCCGGGCCCGCTCACACCCGCGGGTTCTTCCCCTTCGAGAGCACCAGCACGACGCCGGCGACCTCCTCGAGTACGTACTCGAGCCGCCGCGCGACCGCGAGCTCCTCGAGCACCTTCTGGCGCGACTCGGGGTCGGAGACCACCGCGGCGCCCACGAGGTCCACGATCGCGGAGGGATCGCTCATCTGCGCGACCGCCTCGGCGAGCTGCGGCGCGCCGGACTCGGCCGGGAGCCGCGTCGAGAGCTCGTAGACGAGCTGGCGGAGCGCCTCGAGCTCCGGCGCGAGCGCGGCGGCGCCTCCCTGCGGCCAGATCTCCTCGAGGATCTCCGCCTTCCACTCCCGGTACGCCTTCTCGGTGACGTGCTCCTCGACGAGCCGCACGCGGGCGAGGCCGCGCACGAGGATGTCGTAGCGGCCGTCGGGGTACTCCTGCTCGGCCTCGATGATGCCGGCCCCGCAGATGGGCTTGAGGCGCGGGCGGAGCCGCTGCGCGTCGGCCTTGGTGTAGAGCGCGGGGATCGCGACCACGCGATCCCCGGCCAGCGCGTCCTTCACGAGCGCCTTGTAGCGGGGCTCGAAGACGTGAAACGGCGTGGGCGTCCCGGGGAGGACGGCCACGCCGTGGAGCGGGAACACCTTGAGGGCGGCGCACGCGCTCGCGAGCGCCGCCCACTTGCCCTGCGGAGCGATGCGCTCCGCGCACATGTTAATGGGCCGCCGGGCTCGCCGAGGTCTCGCCCGCCGCCTTCATGCCCACCTGGATGCGCATCCCGTAGAACGAGCGGTAGACGAAGAACAGCGCGACGGCGAGGAAGACGGCCGCGAGGGTGACGCGCGTCCCGAGCTCCATCTTGATCGCGAGCTCGACGGCGAGGAGGCCGAAGAGCGTCGTGAACTTGATGATGGGGTTCATCGCGACGGACGAGGTGTCCTTGAACGGGTCGCCGACGGTGTCGCCGACCACGCACGCGTCGTGCAGCGCGGTGCCCTTCGCCTTGAGCTCCACCTCGACGACCTTCTTCGCGTTGTCCCAGGCGCCGCCGGCGTTCGCCATGAAGATCGCCTGGAACAGGCCGAAGATCGCGATCGAGATGAGGTAGCCGATGAAGAAGAACTCGTCGACGAACGAGAAGGACAGCGTCGCGAAGAACACGACGAGGAAGATGTTGAACATGCCCTTCTGCGCGTAGACCGTGCAGATCTCGACGACCTTCTTCGAGTCCTCGACGGAGGCCTTCTCGACGCCCTCGAGCTTGATGTTGGCCTTGATGAACTCGACCGCGCGGTAGGCGCCGGTGGAGACGGCCTGCGTGGACGCGCCGGTGAACCAGTAGATCACCGAGCCGCCCATGATGAGCCCGAGCAGGAAGAGCGGGTTCAGGATGGAGAGCTTCTCGAGGTTGGCGGTGAGGCCGCTCGTGAGCGCCACGATGATCGAGAAGATCATCGTCGTCGCGCCGACGACGGCCGTGCCGATGAGCACCGGCTTGGCGGTCGCCTTGAAGGTGTTGCCGGCGCCGTCGTTCTCCTCGAGGAAGTGCTTCGCCTTGTCGAAGTTCGGCTCGAACCCGAACTCCTTCTTCACCTCGGCGTGGACGTTCGGGACGTTCTCGATGAGCGAGAGCTCGTAGACGGACTGCGCGTTGTCGGTGACCGGGCCGTAGGAGTCGACCGCGATGGTCACCGGGCCCATGCCGAGGAAGCCGAAGGCGATGAGGCCGAAGGCGAACACCGCCGGGGCCATCATGAGGTCCGAGAGGCCGAGCGTGGAGACGCCCCAGCCGGCCGCCATGAGGGCGGTGATGACGAGGCCCATCCAGAACGCGGAGAAGTTACCCGCCGTGAGGCCGGCGAGGACGTTCAGGGACGCGCCGCCCTCGCGGGAGGCCGTGACGACCTCCCTCACGTGGCCGGAGGAGGTGGAGGTGAAGACCTTCACGATCTCGGGGATGATCGCGCCGGCGAGCGTGCCGCAGGTGATGATCGTCGAGAGCTTCCACCACATCGTGCCGTCGCCGAGGTCGGCGATGAGCAGGTACGAGACGACGTACGTGAGGACCACCGAGACGACCGAGGTGAGCCACACGAGCGCGGTGAGCGGCGCCTCGAAGTTCATCACGGTCGCGGCGGCGTAGCGGCCCTTCGCGACGGCCTCGTTGATCCAGTAGGACACGACCGACGCGATGACCATCATGATGCGCATCGCGAAGATCCAGACGAGCAGCTTCACCTGCACGGCCGGGTTGGAGATGGCGAGCAGGATGAAGGTGATGAGCGCGACGCCCGTCACGCCGTAGGTCTCGAAGCCGTCCGCGGAGGGGCCGACCGAGTCACCCGCGTTGTCGCCGGTGCAGTCGGCGATGACGCCGGGGTTGCGCGCGTCGTCTTCCTTGATCTTGAAGACGATCTTCATCAGATCCGAGCCGATGTCGGCGATCTTCGTGAAGATGCCGCCGGCGATGCGGAGCGCGGACGCGCCGAGCGACTCGCCGATCGCGAAGCCGATGAAGCAGGGGCCGGCGAGGTCGCGCGGGATGAAGAGGAGGATGAACAGCATGATGAGCAGCTCGACGCTGATGAGCATCGTGCCGATCGACATGCCGGCCTTGAGCGGGATGGCGTAGGTCGGGAACGGCTTGCCGCCCAGCGAGGCGAACGCGGCGCGGCTGTTCGCGTAGGTGTTCACGCGGATGCCGAACCAGGCGACGCCGGTCGAGCCGATGATGCCGACGAGCGAGAACAGGAGGATGATCGCCACCCGGCCAAGCCCCATCCCCTGCTGCCCCTCGGGGCCGGTGGTGAGGAAGCCGAAGTACGCGACGATGATCACCGCGATGAAGGCCCACAGGATCGCGATGAACTTGCCCTGCGTGCCGAGGTAGGTCTTCGCGGTCTCGTAGATGAGCTCGGAGATCTCCCGCATCGAGCGGTGCACGGGCAGCGCCTTGAGCTGCCGGGCGACGACGAGGCCGAAGACGAGGCCGAGCGCGCAGACGAGGAGGCCGACGAGGAGGAGCGAGTGCCCCGTCACACCGCCGAGGAAGGTCTCGGACCCGAGGTCCGGCAGGACGAGGTTCGCCTCGCCCCCGCCGTGGTGCGGCGCTGCGGCGACGGCGAGGCGTGAAAGCAGGTGGGAGATGTTCATGGTCCGGGAATCCGAATCTTCGGATATTTCTTGGAATATCCGTTGGTTGCGCGACGGAACGCCGCGGCGGAGCCCGGATAGTACCGGCCCGTTGCGCTTTTTGGCAAGCGTTCGGGGATGTTCGGGCGTCGAGGGCGCCCGCGGCCGCCGCGCGGCGCGCCGATCAGCCGCGCCGCGGCCGGCGCCCCGCGCCGGAGGCGGGGGCGAGCGCG
>NZ_JALCZB010000180.1:0-3045 GCF_022690745.1 Anaeromyxobacter sp. SG64
GGGGGGGTCCCGGGACGGCCGCCGCGGGGCGGGCCTCACCGCGCGAGCGCGGGCGTGGCCTCGCGAGCGGTGCCAGCGCGCCCGGCGCGCGCGCGTCCCCTGGCCCGAAGGCCGAGCAGCGAGACGGCGTGCAGGAGCACGAACAGCGGCACGCCGAACGTGGGGACGAGGGAGAGGGGGAGCTCCGCCATGGCGGCCGACGAGGGGCCGCTCGTGAAGACCTGGATCGAGCTCGGGGCGGAGAGCGCGCCCGCGCCGACCGCCACCACGAGGTCGAGGAGCCCGGCGACGTTCCAGGCGACCGCGAGGCGCGGCGCGTGGCGCCTGCCCGTCGCGAGCGCGTACGCGACGAGGGGCGCGGCGGCGCCGACCGCCACGTCGCCGAAGCCGGCCGGGAGCGCGAACGCGCCGGGGAGCCCACCGCGCGCGTACAGCACCAGGAAGACGAAGCCGACGAGGCGCAGCGACTGGATCCCGACCACCCAGGCCTGCGGGATCGCGAGCGCCCGCGCGCGCGCCGTGCGTGACACGAGGAGGGCGAGGCCGCCGGCGAGGATGGGTGCGGCGATGGCGAGGCCGATCCGCGGCGGGCGATCCGGCGCGCCGGCGAACGCCCCCGTCGCCGCGAGGATAGCCACCAGGAGGAGCCAGGCCCCGAGGAGCACCCCCGCCGCCGCCGCGCCACGTCCGGCGTACCGGCGGAGGGCGAGGACCACGAAGGCGATGAGGAGGACGTCCACGCCGATGACGATCGGCCACACGAACCCGGGAACGAGCGCTGCCATGTGAACCTCCCGCGAGCCGACAGCCCGCGTTGTACGTACAACCTGGCGCCCGAGACCACCGCCACCCCGGGCCGGGCGCCCTGGCCCGGGGAGAGCGCGAGCGCGGGGCCTCTACCCCCCGAAGCGTGGATGGAGCCTCACGGTCACCGCGGCGAGCGCCTCGGCGCCGCGATCGCCGAGGAGCGCACGTGCCTCCCGCTGCGCCTTCCGCCAGAGGGGGAGGGCGGCCTCGAGCGTCCGGGCGCCGGCGGCCGTGAGCGAGAGGCGCTGCGCCCGGCCGTCGGAGGAGGGCTCGACGCGGACCCAGCCCAGCGCCTGCAGCCGGGCCAGCTCCCGGCTAACGGTGGACTTCTCGAGCTGCAGCGCCCGACCCACCACCGTGGGCGTCGCCCGCTCGCCCGCCCGCGCGGTGGCGACGAGGAGCGTGAGCTGGGTGCGACGCAGGCCGAGCGGGCGCAGGGCGCGCTCGTAGATCGAGGCGAGGCGGCGGTCGAGGAAGCGGGCGCGGCTCGCCAGGCACTCGGCGGCGATCTCCTCGGAGGCGGCGGCGACGGGGGTCCGGCTCATGGGAGTTGTATAAGCAACCTCGCCGCCGCCCGCAACCGTCCGCGCGCCGCGCCCCGGGCGCCCGTCAGCTGCCTCCGTCGCCCTTCAGCTGCTCGGCGAGATAGCCCGAGATCCCGATCTGCTCGATGGCGGCGAGCTGCGTCTCGAGCCAGTGGTGATGCCCCTCGGTCTCCTCGAGGAGGCGCTCGAGCAGCTCGGCGGTGCCGTTGTCACCCGCCTCTCGGCACCGCTCGATGCCGGAGTTCAGCGCGTCGCGGACATTCCGCTCGAGCGCGTGATCCAGCTTCAGCTGCTCGTGCACGCTCGAGCCTGCCGCGACGGTCCCGAGCCGCTGCACGTCGGGCGCGCCGTCGAGGTAGAGGATCCGCGCGATCAGCTCGTCCGCGTGGTTCAGCTCGTCGCGCGACTCGTGGTGGATCTTCTCGAACAGCCGCGCGTACCCCCAGTTCTGGCAGATGCGCGCGTGGAGCATGTACTGGTGCACCGCCGTGAGCTCGCCGGACAGGAGGTCGTTGAGGAGTCCGATGACCTTGGGATCGCCCTGCATGCGTCCTCCAGCGTTCAGGCCCTTGCGAGCAGACGCCCTTCCTAGATCGCGGCTGCGCCCCCGTCGTGGGTCCAGGGGGGCTGCCTCCGTGATGGGCGGGGATCATGGCGGCGTCGCATCCCCCTCGCCCATTCGTCACCTCCGCCGGCGAGCCGCGAGCCCCGCGCGATGGGCGACCTCCAGGGCGCGGCGGGCCGGTGGAGGGGGGGAAGAGGACCTGGGCGGCGGGCACTCGCACGGCAGGCTCGCGCCCGCGGCACGACCCTGCATGACGAGCGCCGCGGGCGCGGCGGCTCCTTACGCTCTCTTCGGAGTCGGACGAGGCCGCGGCCCGCGGGCCGGGAGGGAGCGCATGGCGCCGCTGGAGTGGAGCAGGATCTGCTGTCCGGTCGATTTCTCGGAGCCGGCGCAGGCCGGCCTGCGCGTGGCGGCGGACCTGTGCCGGAGGCTCGGCGCGGAGCTCGTCCTCCTCTACGCGGACTCCGCCGCGCGGGTGGCGACGGAGCTGCCGCCCGCGGGAGGGCTCGACGGAGAGCTCTCGGCGTGGAAGGAGACCGCGGAGCGCCTGGGCGCCCTGAAGGTCACCGTCGCTCGCGCCGGCGGATCGCCGGAGGTCGCCATCGTGGCGTTCGCGACCTCGGGGAAGGTCGATCTCATCGTGATGGGGACGCACGGGCGCGTCGATCGGGAGCACATGCTGACCGGCTCCGTCGCGGAGGGCGTCGTCCGCAACGCTCCATGCCCGGTGCTCACGGTTCACCCGGGCTGGAAGGCGTGACCCGGGACGTAGGAGGCGAAGGAGGAGCTGCCATGACCGGAAGCTGCGAGGTCTGCGGGAACCAGTACGACAAGGCGTTCGAGGTGGTCGCCGCCGGAGCGCACCACGTCTTCGACAGCTTCGAGTGCGCGATCCAGGCGCTCGCGCCGCACTGCGAGCGCTGCGGGTGCCACGTGATCGGGCACGGGGTGGAGGCTGGCGGGAAGTTCTTCTGCGGCGCCCACTGCGCGCACACCGCGGGGGCGAAGGAGATCCGGGACCGCGCCTAGACCTCAGGGCGGCGCACCACGCCGGCGCCGGCCGGGCACTCATGGAGCGCCCCGCCGGCGTGCTGGCCGTTACGATTCGCGAACAGGCGAGCGAAGCGA
>NZ_JALCZB010000181.1:0-2822 GCF_022690745.1 Anaeromyxobacter sp. SG64
CGGGAGGTCGCACGCCGCGGCGGGCGCGCTCGCGTCGCAGCTCGCCGCATCCCCCGCGGCGACGCTCCCGGCGGCGGGTGCGGACGCAGCGACCGCCCCCGCCGCCTGCGCGGCGCCACCGGCAGGCGGCATGAGGATCATGAGCCGGTCGGTGGCGAGGAGCGCGCCCACGGCGACGAGGAGCGCGCCGGTCGCGAGCTCGACCTTGCGCAGGTGCGGCTTCACGCGGTCGAGGAGCCGGAGCGCGCGCGGCGCGAAGGCGGCGGCGAAGAGGAGCGGCGCGACCAGGCCGGCCGCGTAGGTGCCGAGGTAGAGCGCGCCGCGCGCCGGGCTCGCGCCCGAGCTCGCGGTGTAGGTGAGCACGGAGCCGAGCACCGGGCCGATGCACGGCGTCCAGCCGAGCGCGAACGCGCCGCCGAAGGCGAACGACGCGAGGAGGGATCCCCCTGGCGCCGCGCGCGCGAGCCAGGGCCGCCGCTCGCGATCGAGCCCCGGCAGCCGCAGGACCCCGAGGAACTTGAGGCCGAACAGGACGACGACGATCCCCGCGACCCGGAGCAGCACCTCGCGGTGCGCGGCGAGCAGCGCCGCCGCCGCGCTCGCCCCGAGCCCGAGCGCCACGAACACGCTCGCGAGCCCCGCCGCGAACGCGAACGCCGTCGCCACGAGCCGCCCGCGCGCGCCGCCGGCGCGGACGTCGGCCACCGACGCGCCGCCGAGGAGCCCGAGGTAGATGGGCACGAGGGGGAGCACGCACGGCGACAGGAAGGTGAGGACGCCGGCGGCGAACAGTCCGGGGATGTCGAAGCTCATGCGGTCTCTCTGGCTCCTCCGTGCGAGTCGGAGCCGGGGACGCGGCGAGCGGTTCCGGCGAGCTCCCGGAAAGCGCCCCGAACCCCCGGAAGCGGTGGCTCACCGGGGGCGGACGGGCGCCTTCAGAACCCCGCGATGCCCTCGTGCACGGCGCGCCCCTCGAAGAGGACGGCCTCCACCTGCTCGAGCCAGCCGCGGTTGTGGCCGGTGATGTCCTCGACCGTGGTCGCGTACGGCACGTCGGGCTGCACGGGGCGGTTCTCGAAGGCGAGCGCCGCGAAGAACTCCTCCGCGGAGCGCTCCGCGTGGGCGGCGAGCGGCGCGCCCGGCTCGAGGGGCTGCACGCCCATCGCGGCGTTCGGGATGGAGAGCGAGAGGAGCCCGTCGGGATCCGTCCAGCGGGCGCCGAGGTTCTTCGCCTCCTGCTGGCTGCCGCCGGCGCCCTCCGTCGGGCCGCCGAGGAGCACGGCGCGGCGCGAGGCGCGCAGCATCCCGGCGAGCCGGTCGCAGGCGCTCATGCAGCTCGGGCTCGTGAGCACCACCACCCTGCCCTCGTAGCCTCCCACCGCGTCGCTCGCGCGCACCGGGCCCTCGAGGAAGGCCGGCGTGTAGTCGCGCCGCTCGCGCTGCGCGAGCCCGATCGCCTCGACGATCTTGCGCGGCTCGAACGCGTCGTCCGCGGCGCGGGCGGGCGCGGCGCTCGGCGGCGGCATCCGCTGCTGGTAGACGAGCTGATTCTGCGTGGTCGCGCGCAGGACGAGCGCGCCGCCGGGGTAGGCCTCCCCGGGCTCGGACAGCATCGCGGCCACGGTGCTCGAGTGGGCGATGTAGCCGCCGGTGTTCTGGCGCAGGTCCACGACGAGATCGAGCCCCTTGTCCTTGCACTCTCCGACGAAACCCTCGAGGACCGCGCCGAACGGGCGCGGCTCGTCCCCCGCGGCGTGCAGGGTCTCGCTGAGGAACGAGAGGATCTGCACGTAGCAGAAGGCGCGATCGCGGCGGCGCACCACCTCGCCCACCCGCACCGCGACGCGGTCGCCCTCGTCGAGCTCCTCGGTGAGCCCCCTCGCGTCGCGCGGCGCCAGGATGGGGTCCGTGCGCAGGTACCCCTGCGCGGCGTTCGGATCCCGGTCCCAGGTGTCCTTCCCCTGGTCGTAGCGCCAGGCGAGGAGGTCGCTCGTGACGATCCCGGTGCGGCGCACGTAGCGGCTCGCCATCACGTGGCCGGCGGCGTCGGGGGAGATCCACCAGGGCAGCTCGACCACGCGCCGGACGCCCTTCACCGACACCGCCAGCGTCGCGGTGCGCCGCTGGGGGTAGGCGAAGTCGCGGCGCGTCACCGCGTCCACGGCGCGCTCGAGCCGGGCGCCGCGCGAGCTCGCCGGCACGAAGCGGGCGAGCTCCTCCACGACCTCCGCCGCCGGGCGGCCGTCGATCTCCATCACCTCGTTGCCGGCCGCGAGGACCTGCTCGACGCCCCGCAGCCCCGAGACCTTCGCGAGGTACGAGACGAGCTTCTTCTCGCGGTTGGCGATGACGATCTTGCCGCCGTCCGCGAGCCGCAGGCCGAACCCGAGCGCGACCTGGGGCAGGCGCACCGGCGCCCCGAACAGCAGGTGGCCGTCCTCGAACGCGGCGGTGCAGCGGCGCATCCGATCGTAGAACCGCAGCGGATCGTCTTCCTTGGCGATCGCCCGCTCCTCCGCGACGCAGGCGTCGAGGTGCGCGCGCGAGTCGAACGACGGCGTGCCGCCGTGGGCGAGGAGGCGCCCCTTCACCGGGAAGAACACGTACCGCTTCTCCATCGCGTCGCGGAGATCGCAGGCGAGCTTCGCGCGCTGCCGCGGCGAGCAGAGCGGCGCGCCGGCGCAGCCGTCGTCCTCCGGGAGCGACGCGACCCCGTCGCACGGGTCGGCGCGAGCCGCCGGCGCGGCGTCGCCCGCGATCGACTCGGCCGGCGCGGGGGTGACCGCCGCCGGGGGCGGCGCGGCGGCGGGCTCCCGCGCGGC
>NZ_JALCZB010000182.1:0-2767 GCF_022690745.1 Anaeromyxobacter sp. SG64
CGCCGCGCCGGCGGAGGAGGCGGAGGCCGCGCTCGCGGCGTGGCTGGCGCGGGCGGGCGTGCCGGCGCGCCGCCGGGAGACGTTCCTCGCCGCGTGCGGGCTCGACGCGGCCGCGGCGCGGCGGCTCGGCGAGGATCTCGCGCTCGAGGCGCGGCTCCTCGACGCCGCCGCTCGCGTCGTGCCGGACGGGCCGTCGTGGGAGGAGGGGCTCGCGCTCGCCGCGCGGCTCTCGGGGGCTTGGATCGACGAGGCGCTCGCGGCTGGCGGGCGCGGAGGAGCGCGATGGGGAAGCGAGACCGGGACGAAGGCAAGCCGGCGCCGCAGGCGCCGTTCAACGCGGCGCTCGCGCGGCTGAGGGAGCGGCTTCCGGAGGGGTGGGCTCCGCCCGCGGAGGCGGAGCGCGCAGAGGAGGCGAGCGCCGCGCCGCCGCCGAAGGGGCCGGCGCGCGCGGTGGTCCGGCTCGAGCGCAAGGGGCGGGGCGGCAAGGAGGCCACGATCGTCGAGAAGCTCGCGCTCGCGCCCGCGGCGCTCTCCGCCTGGGCCGACGAGCTCAAGCGCGCGCTCGGCTGCGGCGGCGCCGTGGAGGAGGACGCCATCGTGCTGCAGGGCGACCAGCGCGAGCGCGCGCGGCGCTGGCTCGAGGCGAAAGGTGTGCGGAAGGTGATCCTGGGTTAGGACTCGCCCGCGCGGCGGCGGCCGCGGCGGGAGGACCATGGCGACGAGCGTCTTCGAGCTCTTCAAGATCGGCATCGGGCCGAGCTCGTCCCACACCGTCGGGCCGATGAAGGCGGCGCGCCGCTTCGCGGAGGCGCTCGCCGGGCGCGGGCTCCTCGAGCGCGTCGAGGCGGTCGCGATCGACCTGCACGGCTCGCTGGGCGCCACGGGGCGGGGCCACGGCACCGATCGCGCGGTCATGCTCGGGCTCATGGGCGAGACGCCGGAGGGGGTGGAGGTGGACGCCATCCCGCGGCGGCTCGAGGAGGTCCGCGCCCGCGGACGGCTCGCGCTCCTCGGGCGGCGCGAGCTCGCCTTCCGCGAGGCCGAGCACCTCCGCTTCCTGCCGCAGCCGCTGCCGTTCCACCCGAACGGCATGCGCTTCGTCGCCCGCGGCGTGAGCGGGGAGGAGCTCCTCGCGCGGACGAGCTACTCGGTGGGCGGAGGGTTCGTCGTCGACGCGGAGGACGCGGAGCGCCCTGCCGCCGGGCGCGCGCGGCGGCCCGGCGTGCCGCTGCCGTTCGCGTCGGCCGCGGAGCTGCTCGCCCGCTGCGCCGAGCGCGGCACGACGCCCGCGGGCGTCATGCTCGAGAACGAGGGCGCGCTCCGGCCCGAGGCCGAGGTGCGCGAGGGGCTCCTCCGGATCTGGCGGACGATGGAGGCGTGCGTGGAGCGGGGCTGCCGGACGGAGGGCATCCTGCCCGGCGGGCTCGCGGTGCCGCGCCGCGCGCCGGGGCTCTCCCGGCGCCTCTCCGCGCGCGCGGGCGCCGAGGCCGATCCGCTCGAGGCGATGGATCGGGTGAACCTCTGGGCGCTCGCTGTCAACGAGGAGAACGCCGCGGGCGGGCGCGTCGTGACGGCGCCCACGAACGGCGCCGCCGGGATCGTCCCCGCGGTGCTGCACTACTACCGGCGGCTCGTGCCCGGCGCGGACGACGGCGGGGTGGTGCGCTTCCTGCTCACCGCCGGCGCGATCGGCGCGCTCTACAAGGAGAACGCGTCGATCAGCGGCGCGGAGGTGGGTTGCCAGGGCGAGGTCGGGAGCGCCTGCTCGATGGCGGCGGCCGGGCTCGCCGAGGTGCTCGGCGGCTCGCCCGCGCAGATCGAGAACGCCGCCGAGATCGCGATGGAGCACAACCTCGGGCTCACCTGCGATCCGGTGGGCGGGCTCGTGCAGATCCCCTGCATCGAGCGCAACGCCATGGCGGCGGTGAAGGCCATCAACGCCGCGCGCATGGCGCTGCGCGGCGACGGCCGGCACCTCGTCTCGCTCGACGAGGTGATCCGCACGATGCGCGAGACCGGCGCCGACATGCAGGCCAAGTACAAGGAGACCGCGCTCGGCGGGCTCGCCGTGCACGCGGTCGACGCGCCGGTGCGGATCGGGGTGAACCTGCCGGAGTGCTAGTGGTCGCTGACCGGAGGAGCGGAGAGCATTGAGCGTCACGACGTCGTGGGCTCGGAAGTCTCGAGGTTCGCGAGCGCCCACATGCCCAGCTGCATCCCGGGACGCAGGGGCACCGCGCCAGCGCGCGAGAGTATCGATGGCCTATCGCCCGCGTCGCGGCGGAAGCGATCCATGTGCTCGCGCCCGAAGGTGCTCTCTGCGTGAAGCAGGTTGTGAGCTCGGCAGGCGAGTCGAAGATTCTCGACCGTGGACGGTCCCCCGAGGGCGGCGGGCTGGATGTGGTCGAGCTCGAGCTTCCAGCGTCTGTTGCAGCGGCAGCCGTCCGGGCCCACCCAGGCGCAGCGCCCGCCATCGCGCGTCCACACCGCGCGGCGCACTATCGCCGGGATCGTGGTCCTCTCCGCCGGCGGCTTCGCCGCGGTCTTCTTCGTCGCGGCGGCATTCGTCGTCCCGGCCTGCTTCGCTCCCTTCGTCTTCCGCTCCGGCGCGACCGCGCCCTTGCGCTTGCCGTGCTTCTGGATGGCGCAGCGGATCGCCTCGTGAAGCACCGCCGCGAGGTCGCCGTCCGGGACCTTGTGCGACAGGAGCGACCGGAGCGTCTCGAGGTCCTCCTTGCAGGCGCGGTCGAGCGTGACCCGGAGAGAC
>NZ_JALCZB010000183.1:0-2534 GCF_022690745.1 Anaeromyxobacter sp. SG64
CCGCATTCCGTCGTAGGCTTGCTATTCAGTTTTCAAAGACCGAACGAACCCTCCCGATCCGTCTCCGGCTCGGGCCTGACTTGCGCGGTGTCTCGAGGACAATCCGTTCCGTCAGCGAGGGCGGCGTATCTACCATCGGCTCCGGGGCGCGTCAACTGCCTTTCTTCGCGCCGCTTCGCCTCATCGCCGGGACGCCGCCTTACCGCCACCCTCGCGTCCCGCCGGGGGTTCGAGGAGGAGCTACTCCGCCTCGAACCGCGCCGCGCGCTGCATCTCGTCGCGGCGGGCGAGCATGTAACACGGGTCTTTCCGCAGATCCATCCCGCACTCGAAAAAAAAACGGCGCCGTCTCCGGCGCCGCGTGACCTCTCGAGGAGCGGGTCGCTCGCTAGAACGTATAGCGGACGGTCGGGTAGACCGCGAACCCGCTCGCCTTCGCGGTGGTGGCGTACACGTAGTCCCCCGCGAGCCCCACGGAGAAGTGGCGGAGGCGCGTGAAGTACTCGATCCCCGGTCCTCCGGCGACCACCAGGTCGTCGCTGCCGAAGAGCCCCTCGGGATAGCTGCGGGCGTAGCCCCCGCGGCCGTGCAGGTACACGTAGAACCGCTCGAAGTCGTTCCGGTCCTTCGCGCCGAGCACCGCCACGCGCAGGTCCAGGCCCCCGTTGTAGAGGCTGAACGCGCCGTAATTGTCGTTCGCGCGCTCGTTCCCCCCCTGCCCGTAGAGCGAGACGGAGATCCGCTTGCCGAGGTCCACGCCGACGTTCGCGCCGACGAGCAGGCCCCCGGCCCGCCCGCCGCCCTCGCCCGCGTAAGGGAACTTGGCGCGGTCCGAGGTGGGCGTGTCGAGGAGGCCGAGGTAACCCACCTCGAACCCGATGAAGAAGCCGCGCTCCACGTCGCGGAACCGCGCCGCGCGCGGGTCCTCCTGCAGCGCGGGGGCGGATTCCTGCGCGAGGGCGAGCAGAGGTGCCGCGAGCACCACGGCGAGGACGAGTCGCTTCAAGGCCGTCTTCCTATTCCCCGCCCGACGAGCGGAGGATCCACGGGTAGGTGATCACTGCGATCCCGCCACCCTTGGGCTTCGGGAACTGCCAGCTCGTGATGCGGGACATCATGCACTCGTGGACCTTGGCGTCCTCGAGCGTCGTCGCGCCCCCGTCCACCTGCGGGCTCGCCGCGGACCCGTCGCCATTGATGATCCACTTGATGGAGACCTTGCCCTGCAGCTTGGGGTTGATCGCGAGCTGCTGCTCGTAGCAGTAGCGGATCTGCGCGGAGTGCTCCTGGATGACCTTGCGGATGAGCTCCTTGTCGATGGAGCCCATCACCACCGCGTTGCCCGTCGCGACGTTCACGTCGCGATCGCCCTTCTTGCCGAGGCCGCCGACGCCCGTGCCGTAGCCGGCGTACCCGCCGCCACGCCCCTTCGTGCCGACCGCGCCGATGCCGATGGTCTCACCGGAGCCACCGCCGCCCTTGCCCGAGCCGCGGATGCCGAGCCCGCCGAGCCCGTAGCTGTCGCCGACGACCGGGCCGAACATGTTGCCGACGGCGCCCTTCAGATCGCCGCCGAGGCCGCCCGAGCCGAACACCGTCGAGAGGCCCGCCGAGCCGCCCCGCCCGAGCACGCCGAGCAGGCCGGTGCTCTTCACGATCTCCTTGGCGTTCGGGTCGATGGCCTTCGGGGCCGAGCGGGCGTTGGTCTTCGGGGCGTCCTTCTTGCCCATCTGACCCTCCTCGCCCTTGTGCTTCTCGGCCATCTCGCCCGGATCGCCCTTCTTCTCGCCCTTGGGCGCGTCGAGCTTCTTCTGAGGCTCGGGGGCCTTGATGATGAACTTCGCCATCCGCGAGGGGTTCTTGAACAGGTCGTCCGCCACGACGTCGGTGTCGTAGGGGAAGTTGTTCGCCGCGACCATGAACCCGGCCTGGACGAAGAACAGGACGAGGAAGAGGTTCAGGAACTGGTAGTTGATGCGCTCCCAGAAGGGCGCGCCCTTCACCGGCTCCGGCCGCTTCGGCCGCGCCTCGACCGCGAGCTGCGCGCCGATCTCGGCGCGCACCGCGCCCGCGCGAGGGACCGGGATCCAGTAGGCGCCCTCGACCTTCTCGTCCTGGGCGGCCTTCTTGGCGCGCACCAGCTCGCCGAACGTCTGGGTGCCGGCCCGCTCTTCCAGGACGCCCGTCATGCCGCGCCGGAAGGTGAAGCGGTACTCGCCGTCCTCGAAGCGCAGGACCGGGAAGTCGTCGACCGGGAGCCCCTCGAGCCGGACGTCGCACTTCGGGCTCTCGCCGAGCAGCACCGGCGCCTTCGGCTGCACGAACGTGCCCGCCTCGAGGAGCGTGTCGCCCCACAGGACGCGGAGCTCGACGCCGAGGTCGGTCTCGTGGGAGAGGTCCTCGACCTCGGCCGCGGCGGCGCGGCGCGTGCGCGGGGCGGCGGTCCGCGCGGCCTTCGCGGCCGGCTCCGCCACGGGGCGGGCCGGAGCGGGGGCAGGAGCGGCGCTCTGGGGTGCAGGCTCGGGAGGAGCCGC
>NZ_JALCZB010000184.1:0-2485 GCF_022690745.1 Anaeromyxobacter sp. SG64
AGCCGGCCGCGCGCGGGCCGGCGCAGCCGAGCGCGGCGGCGAGGAGCGCGGCGGCCAGCGGGCCGGCGGCGCGGGGCGAACGGACGGTCGTCATCGGGAGCCCTCCCCGGCCACGGCCGGGGCGATCCGGACCTTCCGCGCGAAGGCGCGGTCGATCCTCGCCGCGAGCTCGCGGAAGGCGGGGTACTCCGCCGCCGCGACGCGCGCCGTCTTGAACGTGACGTGCCCCTCGGCGACGAGCGCGTCCGCCTCGCGGCGGTAGCGCACCTCGAAGGCGCCGTGCGGCGTCTCGCCGGAGGCCGCCTCCGGCACCTCCACGACCGTCCAGCCCTTCGGGAAAACGTAACGGTAGGTGAAGCGGGTCACGGCCGGATCGCCGACCACGAGGTCGTACCTGCGCGCGGAGAGGGCGGCGTAGGACTCCGCGTAGCCCGCGGCGTCGCCGAAGGGGGTGAAGCGCAGGCCGCCCCCGTCCGCCAGCGCGTAGCGCGGCACGTCGAGGGTGAAGTCCATCGCCACCTCCTCCTCGATGCGCGTGAGGTCCGAGACGTCGAGGCTCGTCACCTCCGCGCCCGGGAAGGTGCGGCCGAAGGCGCGCTCGAGCTGGGCGCGCCGGTCGTGCTCGGCGAGGTAGGCGCGGCGGTACTGCGGCGCCTGCGCGCCGCGGACGTGCGAGCTGCCGCGCACCGCCGCCCGGCCGTCCCTCGCGAGCGTCACGTCGAACCGGCTCTCGACGCGGTTGTCCTCGGGGCGCGCCTCCGGGATCGTGCCGAAGGTCGCCTTCGCGCCGGGGTTCACGACGAGCACCGTCGCGCCGCGGTCCTCGCCGGGCAGATCGCCCGAGCCCGAGTAGGACGCGGTGCCGTCGAGCCACAGGTCGAGGTCGGGCACGTAGGCGATGGCGTGGTTGAACACCGCGAGCGACGCGGGCGTCTCGGGCATCCGCCCGAGGCGGCGCATGCGCAGGAGCACGAGGCGCGAGTCGATCCCCGCGGCGGCGAGGAGCGCGTGGACGAGGCTCGCCTTGTCCTTGCAGTCGCCGAAGCGCCGCTGGAGCACCTGGTCCACCCGGTAGGGCTTGTAGCCGTGGATCCCGAACTCGAGGCCGACGTAACGGGTCTGCGACACCACGAAGTCGTAGACGCCCCGGACGATGGCGCGCTTCTGCTCGAGGGTCCAGCCGTTCCGCGGCGGGGCGACGGCCGGCGGCAGGCCTGCCTGCGCGCTGGCGGCCGTGAGGCGCGCGCCGCCCGCGCCGAGCGCGGCCTCGACGATGCGCGCGGCGGTGGCGCGGAGCTCGCCCGTGGGCCGGAGCTGATCCCTCACGAGCCCCCAGTAGAAGCGCGCCACCTGGTCCCAGTCGCCGTAGGTGGAGACGTGCACGTAGCGGGCGACCTCGCTCCAGCCCGGCATGCCGGGCTCGGGCCGGATGGGCGCGAGGTCGCGCACGCCGAAGCGGTGCTCTACGAGCCCGCCCGGCAGCTTCCGCGTGTCGTGGCGCACGCCCTCGGGGGCGTTCGAGAAGATCGGCCGCGCCTCGGGGACGAGGAGCACGTAGTCCACCCGCGCCTTGCGGGTGGTGTCGTCGAGGAACGTCACGTCGCCGAAGTAGTCGGAGAGCAGGTTCTCGCCGGCGGTGTCCTCGATGCGCCAGGCCACCTCGAGCACGTCCCCGGCGGAGAGCGCCGGGAACGACAGGGTCCGCGTGCGGGTGTCGTAGTAGAGCCGGTACCAGGGCTCGCTCGCGCTCCGCTCCTCCGCCTCGTGCGTCTCGATGGTCGCGCCGTCGGGCTTCACGATGCGGACCCGCTCGACGCGCGCGTCCTGCCGGTCCGGGGTCCAGCCGATGACGTGGCGCCGGAACGCCTCCGCCCCGCGGGCGTTCACGATCTTCACCACCCGCTGGTAGTAGGTCGCCGAGAGCCCGGAGGGGAAGACGCGCGTGACCTTGAGCTCGCCGAGCACGACGGCGTCGTCGTCGTCGTCGGCGGCGGGCGCCTTCGCGGCGAGCGCGCGCGCGTCGAGCAGGTAGGGCGTCTCGAACCGCTCGCGGGCGGGCTCGAGGCTGCGCACGAGCTCCTTCAGCTCGGGCGACTGCGGGCGGAGCTCGAGGGCGGCGTGGAGGTCGGCGAGCGCGTCGCGGGTGCGGCCCACCGCGAGCCTCGAGCGCCCGCGGCGCTCGAGCGCGTCCGCGTCGTCCGGCGCCACGCGCAGCGCGGTGGCGTAGACCGTCTCGGCCTCCTCGGCGCGGCCGTTCGCGGCGAGCAGGTCGGCGAGCCGCAGCCGCAGCTCGCCGTCCGCCGGATCGAGCCGCTGCCCCTCCGCGAGGAGCGCCGCCGCACCGGCCACGTCGCCCTGCTCGACGAGGAGGTGCGCGAGCGCCCCGCGCGCCTCCGCGTCGTCGAGGCGGAGTGCGAGCAGCGTCCGGTAGCGCGCCACCGCCTCGGCGTTCCGGCTCAGGCGGCCCGCGGCGCGCGCGGCGCCG
>NZ_JALCZB010000185.1:0-2431 GCF_022690745.1 Anaeromyxobacter sp. SG64
CGCGTCGCTCACGGGCGCGGCGCGGGTCGGGCCGCAGCCGCTCCTCTCCGCGGGGCTGCGGGTGGACGCGAGGCTCCGGCCGCTCGACGCCCGCGGGCGCCCCGCCGCCGAGGGGCTCCACGCCGCGGGCGCGGTCGTGGGCGGCCACGAGCACGCGAGCGACGGCACCGGCCTCGGCGTGGCGATCCTGACCGGCTATCTCGCGGGGCGCGCGGCGGCGCGGCCCGGGGGAGGGGAGTGACCTTGGCGACGCGGGCCGGCGCGCTCTCGTATCTCGCCTGGCGGGCGCTCGTCGCGCACCCGCTGCGGCGGCTCTTCCGCCGGCGCGGGACGGGGCTCGAGCGCTTCCGGGCGGCGTACGTCGCGGAGGGGCTCGGGCCGACCACGCCGGAGGACCGCGCCGTCGGCGAGGCCGCCTCCGCGTGCGTCGCGTGCGGCCTGTGCGAGCTCGGGTGCGAGCTCGCGGGGGCCGTCCCGGCGGTGCGCGCGCTCGGGCTCCACGCGGCGTTCCGGCTCTACTCGCGGAGCGCCGCCGGGCTCCCGCTGGCGGCCGCCGCGCTCGAGGCGTGCGCGGGCTGCGCGGGCTGCGACGCGCTCTGCCCCACCGGCGTGCCGATCGCGCGGATCGTCCGCCACCTGCGCGCGAAGGCCCTCGCCGGCCGGGACCCTCCCGTGCGCGAGGGGTGAGGCGTGGACGCGGGCCGCCTCCTGCCGCAGCGCGGCAAGCAGCCTGCGACGCGGCGGCGCGCGCCGGCCGCTCGCCTGTTATCCTCACGCACGTGAAGCCCTTCCTCGTCGTCAACCCTCGCAGCGCCGCCGGCCGCACGGGCCGCCACTTCGACGCCATCGCGCGCGCGGTCCGCGCCGAGGTCGGCGAGTTCGAGTGTGCCTTCACGGTCGCCCCGGGCGACGGCGCGCGGCTCGCGCGCCAGGCGGTCGCCGCGGGGGCGGGGCTCGTGGTCGCGGTCGGCGGCGACGGCACGGCGAGCGAGGTCATCGACGGGCTCGTGGACGGCGGGGTCGCCTCCCCGGCGCACGTCGTGTTCGGCTACATCCCGCGCGGCACGGGAGGGGACCTGCGCAAGACGCTCGGCATCGGGGCCGGCGTGACCGCCGCGGCGCGCGCGCTCGCCTGCCCGAAGGTGGCGGTGTGCGACCTCGGCCGCATCACCTTCGCCGCGCACGACGGGACGACGCGGGTCGCCCACTTCGCGAACGTCGCCGGGTGCGGCATCTCCGGCGAGGTCTCGCGCCTCGTGAACCAGGGGCTGCGCCTCCCGAGCGGCAAGCTCTCGTTCATGCTCGCCTCGGCGCGCGCGCTCGTCGGCTGGGCCGATCCGCTGGTCCGCTGGCGCGTCGACGGCGGCGAGTGGACCCAGCAGCGGATCACCGCGCTCTCGGTGTGCAATGGCAGCTTCTTCGGCGGCGGCATGCGGGTGGCCCCGGACGCGAGGATGGACGACGGGCTGTTCGACGTCGTGATCTGGTCCGGCTTCGGCATCGCCGACTTCGTCACGAAGAAGCGCATGCTCTACGACGGCACCCACGTGCGGCTCCCGAACACCCGCGTGCTGCGCGCGCGGACCGTCGAGGTCGAGCCCGTGGGCGACGCGAGGGTCCTGCTCGACGTGGACGGCGAGGCGCCGGGGACGCTGCCGGCCCGGTTCGAGATCCTGCCGGGGGCGCTCCGGATCCGGGTGGGGTAGTCGCCTCACGGTGAACGGGCGCGTGCTTACCCTCGCGCCATGGTCCCAGCGCTCGCCCTCCTGCTCCTCGCCCTCGTCGGGTCCGGCCCGGCCGGGGACGCCCCGGCCGCCTCGCCTTCGCCGGCGGCCGTTCCTGCCGGCGCGCCGGCGCGCCTCACCCTCCCGGAGGACGTGAAGCGGCTCTGCGCCGCGCTCGCGCCGGTCGAGCGGCTCCGTCCGAAGGGCGACGCGGTGGCGCGCGGCGACGCGGAGCGGGCGCACGACGTCGCGCGCGGTCGCGCCCTCGCCGGGCGGTACGAGGCGATCGTGCCGGCAGGGAAGCTCGAGCTCGCCTACGACGCGGGCGCCGGCACGCTCGGCCTCGCCGAGCCGGCCCAGCTCCCGATCGCCGACGGGACGGCGCGCCTCTGGCCCAGCGAGGACCCGGGTCTCCCCGTCGAGGTGGACGCCGCGACGGCGCGCCGGCTCATCGAGGCGCAGCGCGCCGGCCGGCTCTCGCTCGGGCTCGAGTTCGCGCTCCCCGACGACGCCGCCTGCGGCGTGGGCGCCCGCGGGACTCGCTTCACCCTCCCGGTCGAGCCGGTCGCGTGGCGCTGGACGAACGGGGAGACGGTGATCGCGGCGGGCGGCGCCGCGGCGGAGCGGCCCCTCGCGTCCGCCGCGGCCGGCGCGACGCCGCGCGTGACCGTCGGCGCCCCGGTCGCAGGTCCCGCCGACGCGCGCCG
>NZ_JALCZB010000186.1:0-2348 GCF_022690745.1 Anaeromyxobacter sp. SG64
CGAGGGGCGGCGCGCCGAGATCCGCCTCGGCGAGCATCGCGTGCGCGAGGGTCCCGCGCGCGGTCGCGCGGCCGGGATCGTCGGCGGGGGCGCCGCGCGCGCCGCGCGGCTCGGCCAGTCCAAGCACGCGACCGAGGTGGTGGCGGCGCGGGCACCGGGCGTACTCGGCGAGCTCGGTCACGGCGGTCCGCACGGCGGCGACCGCGGGCGGGCCGGCGAGGTGGGGCGGCGCGACGACCGCCGCGGCGGCAGCCGCGGGGGCGGCGGTAGCCTCGGCGAGCGGGGTCCCCGACGCAGCCGTCCCCGCCTCCGCGATCGGGATCCGCCGCAGGAGCTCCGGCCGCGCGTCGGCCGCCGCCTCCACGAGCCCGCGCCAGCTCTCCGCGCCGTTCGAGGCCTCGCCGGAGAGGACGAGGTGATCGCGCGCGCGGGTCATCGCGACGTAGAGGAGCCGGCGCGACTCGGCCGCCGCCGCGCGCCGCTCGTGCTCGCGCGCCTCGCGCACGGAGACCGTCTCGTCGAACCGCTCGGCCGCCGCGTCGTAGCGCATCGCGCAGACGCGCCCCGCCGGGTCGAGGAGCGCGCGGCGGGCGTCGCTCCGCGCGCGCGCGCCGAGGTCCGGTACGAACACCACCGGCCACTCGAGCCCCTTGGCCTGGTGCACGGTGAGGATGGCCACCGCGTCGCCGGCCTCGACCTCCGCCTCGGGCTCGCGCGGCGGCCGCGCCGCCTGCGCCCGCAGGTGGCGCGCGAGCTCCGCCGCCGTCCCGCCGTCCGCGGCGAAGCGCGCGGCGAGGGCCACGGCCTTCGCGACGTTCATCGCCCGCCGCTCGCCGTCGGGCCCGGCGAGCAGCGCTGCGTCGAGATCGAGGCGCTCGACGGCGCGCCCGAGCAGCGCGTCCGGCGCGAGCCTGTCGCGGAGCGCGTGCAGCTCGCGCCAGACCTCGAGCAGGCGCGCGAGCCGCGCCCAGTCCTCCGCCGGCACCCGGCGAACCGCCTGCTCCGCCGTGCCTGGCGCGAGCGCGAAGGCCCCGTCGGCCGAGAGGGCTCGAAGGAGCTCGTCGCGGAGCCCGCCCGCGGGTGCACGCGCCAGCCGTCCGGGGCCGGCCCGCGCGGCGAGGAAGAGCGTCGCGTCCGAGACGCCGCACATGGGCGAGCGGAGCAGCGCGGCCCAGCCGATCGCGTCGGCGGGATCGGCCAGCGTCGCGAGGAGCTCCCCGAGATCGCGCACCTCCGGCGCCTGGTAGAAGCCGCCGCCGCGCGCGAGCCGGTAGGGGATCCCCGCGGCGCGCAGCGCCCGCTCGTACTCGCCGATCTGCGTGAGCCGCCGGAACAGGATCGCCACGTCGCCGAGCCTCGGGCGCCGCACGCGCTCGCCTCCGCCTTCGCCCCGCTCGCGCACCGCGACGCCCGCCGTCCCGGCGACCACCGCCTCGATGCGGCGGGCGATCGCGTCGGCCTCGCGGCGCCGCCGCTCCGCGGCGTTCCCCTCGCCGTCGTCGTCGAGGAGCTCGCACGCGGGGCGCGCGCCCTCCGGGCGGTGCGGCACGAGCCGATCGGCGTCGGAGAAGCGGATCTCGTCGTCGCGCGCCGGCGCGCCGTCGGGCGGGCGCATGCATCGCGCGAACACCTCGTTCACGAGCTCGACCACCGCCGGCGCGGAGCGATGGTTGTCCGAGAGGTGCAGCACACGCCCCTCGCCCGCGTCGAGCCGGCGGACGAGTCGCGCGAACACCGCGACGTCGGCGCCGCGGAAGCGGTAGATGGACTGCTTGAGGTCGCCCACCGCGACGAGGACCGGGCCGGGGGGCGTGCCGGGGCCCGCGAGCAGCTCGAACAGCTCCTGCTGAACCCCGTTCACGTCCTGGTACTCGTCCACGAGCAGCGCGCGGAACCGGCCCCGGAGCTCCGCGCGGAGCGCCGCGTCTCGCCGCAGGAGGTCGCGCGCGACGACGAGGAGGTCGTCGAAGTCCACGGCGCGGGCCGCGCGCTTCGCGGCGGCGTACCGGGCCTCGGCGTCGGCGACGAGCCGGCAGAGCTCCGCCTTCGACTCCGCCGCGAGCGCCTCGGCGGCGAGCGGCGCGAGCGCCTCGGCCGCCGCTGCGAGCGCGTCCTTGAGCTCGCGCAGCGGGCCGTCGCCCTTGCCGAGGCGCTTCCCCTTCGCGGCGGCGCCGAGCGCGAGGAGCCGCCCGAGCGCGGCGTCGTCGATCGCTCCCTGGCGGTCCGACGGCGCGAGCGCGTCGAGCGCGCGCCGGACCCCCTCCACGAGGTCGCGCGCTCCCGCGGTGGTCGCCTGCGGGCCGGCGAGCGCGATGCCCTCGGCGGTGGCGACGAGGCGTGCCCGGGCC
>NZ_JALCZB010000187.1:0-2296 GCF_022690745.1 Anaeromyxobacter sp. SG64
TCGACGCGCCGCGCGCCACCGCGGCCCTGGCGGGCGACCTCATCGACCTGCGCGAGGCGCTCGCGCGCGCGCCCGCGATCGCCTCGGACGCGCCGTCGAGCGCCCCCGCGGCGGCCGCGCAGGCGCGGGGCGAGAAGTCGATCCGCGTGCTCGCCTCCACGCTCGCCTCCATCGGCCGCCAGGTCGAGCTCCTCTCGCTCGCCGAGGCCCGCCGCGCGCGCCGGGCGCGCGACGTGTTCGGCCACGCGGCGTCGGTGCGGGACGCGCTGCAGGCGCTCGACGAGGCGGGCCGGGCGCTGCGCGCCGCCGGGGTCGAGGCGGGGCGCGCCGAGCTCGAGCGGTCGTCCGCGCGGCTGCGCGAGATCGCGACCGACCTCACCCGCGTCGCGCGCGAGGCGTCGCGCGAGGCCGAGCAGCAGCGGCTCGCGGGCACCGTGCTCCGCGAGGACCTGCGCGCGCTCCGGATGGTGCCCGCCGCGCTCGTGCTCGAGCCGCTCCGCCGCGCCGTGCGCGACGTCGCCGGCCGGCTGGGCAAGGAGGTCGAGCTCACGATCGACGGCGGGGAGGCCCGCCTCGACCGCCAGATCGTGGACGCGCTCCGCGATCCGCTCCTGCACCTCGTGCGGAACGCGGTGGACCACGGCATCGAGGCGCCCGCGGCGCGGAGGGCCGCCGGGAAGTCGACCGCCGGCCGCATCGCCGCCCGCGTCGAGCCGCGCGGCTCGCGGGTCGCCATCATCGTCGAGGACGACGGGCCGGGCCTCGATCTCGCGGGGCTGCGCGCCGCCGCGGTGCGCAAGGGGGTCCTCCCCGCCGAGGAGGCGGATCGCCTCGGCGATCAGGAGGCGGCGCGCCTCGTGTTCCACCCCGGCCTCTCCACCGCGCGCGCCGTGACGGAGATCTCCGGGCGCGGGGTCGGGATGGACGTCGTCCTCGAGACGCTGGCGCGGCTCGGGGGCACGGTGGACGTCCGCTGGGAGGCGGGCCGCGGCACGCGCTTCGACCTCGAGGTGCCGCTCACGCTGTCCGCGTCCACCGCGCTCGTGTTCCGCGTCGGGCGCGACGTGATCGCGCTGCCCGCGGAGGCGATCGAGCACGTCGTGCTGGTCACCGCGGGCGATCTCGGCAGCGTCGCCGGGCGCACCACGGCGCAGGTCGCCGGCGAGCACGTGCCGTACGTACCGCTCGCGCGGCTCCTGCGCATGCCGGAGGGGGCGGCCACGCCGCCGCGCCAGCGGGTGGCGCTCGTGATCGCCCACGGCGGCGCGCGCGTCGCCGTCGGGGTGGACGAGCTCGTCGGCCAGCAGGAGCTCGTGATCTCCTCGCTCGGCGCGCGGGTCGCGGCGGTGCCGCACCTCGCCGGCGCGGCGGTGCTCGACGACGGGCGCGTGGCGGGGGTCCTCTCCGCGGCGGAGCTCGTGCGGCGGGGGCAGCCGGGCATGGGGGCGAGCCGCGCCGAGGGCGGGCGGCGCGTGATCGTCGCGGACGACTCGCTCACCACCCGCTCCGCGATGAAGGCGCTCCTCGAGATGGCGGGCTACGCGGTGATCCCCGCCGCCGACGGGGAGGAGGCGTTCCAGCTCCTGCGCGAGTCGGGCGCGGACCTCGTCGTGTCCGACGTGCAGATGCCCCGGCTCGACGGCTTCGGCCTCACGCGCAAGGTGAAGACCGACCCGCGCCTGCGCCGCACGCCGGTCGTCCTCGTCACCTCCCTCGAGGCGGCCGAGGATCGCGCCGCCGGCCTCGCCGCCGGCGCCGACGGCTACCTCGTGAAGCGCGAGGTCGAGCGCGGCAAGCTCCTCGACCTCGTCCGCCAGCTCCTGCCCCGCGCATGATCCGCTGCCTGCTGGTGGACGACTCCCGCTCGTTCCGCGCCCTGCTGCGCGCGCTCCTCGATCGCGCCGGCATCGCGGTCGTCGGCGAGGCCGCCGACGGCGAGGCGGCGGTGGCCCAGGTGGCGGCGCTCCGCCCGGACGTCGTGACCATGGACGTGCGGATGCCCGGCAAGGACGGGCTCGCGGCGATCGAGGAGATCATGCGGGTCGCGCCGACGCCGATCGTGGTGGTCTCGGCGGAGGCCGGGCCCGAGCGGCAGGAGCTCGCCTTCTGGGCGCTCGAGCTCGGCGCGGTGGAGGTGCTCGCGAAGCCGCGCGCCACGGACGCGGCGCGCTTCGCCCGCGAGGCGGACGCGATCCGCGACGCCGTCCGCGCGGTCGCGGGGCTGAAGCTCGTCACCCGCCACCGGCGGCTCCCGTTCCGCCCGGGGGGCGCGCCCGCGCAGGGGCCGGCCCCGCGG
>NZ_JALCZB010000188.1:0-2046 GCF_022690745.1 Anaeromyxobacter sp. SG64
GCGCCGCGGCGCGCTTCGCGGCGGGGAGCTCCGCCGGGTCGCCCTCCCACAGCCGCAGGAGCACCGCGTCCGCGGCGCGGGAGGCGAGGCAGGCGAGCGCGGCGGCGTCCTCGCCCTCGGCCTCGGCGCCGCCCGGGAGGGCGCGCGCGGCGAGCCCCAGCGCCGCGAGCTCGGCCGCGAGGACGGGCTCGAGGCCGGGCGCGCAGGCGCAGAAGATCCGCTCGGAACGGCTCATGCGCCGCATCCTGACGGCACCCCGGCGCCGCTCGCAAGGACCACGCGCGCCCCGGCGCGCGAGCCGCTCGCCCACGGGGCCGGCGGACCGTCGCGCTTGCGCCGCGGCGGCCCCCCCGGGTAAAGGTCGCCGCCTCGGGAGGCTCCTTGCGGCTCGGCGGCTTCGTCATCCACGGCGACAACGCGGACACCCTCGCGCGCTGCCTCGACTCGGTCGCGGCGGTCGCGGACGAGCTCGTCGCGGTGGACTCCTGCTCGTCGGACGGGTCCGCCGAGCTCGTCCGCGCGCGCGGCATCCGCCACGTGGTCCACCGGTGGGAGGGCTACGGCGCCGCGCGCCAGGTGGCCACGGAGGCCTTGCCCGCCTGCGACTACGTGTTCTTCCTCGACTCGGACGAGTGGCTGGAGCCCGAGGCGATCGCCGCGCTCCGCGCCTGGAAGGCGTCCGCGCCGTCCGCGCCGCACTTCTCGCTCGTCCGGCGCGACTGGGCGGAGCTGCCGGGCCACCGCTTCCTCTTCCGCACCGAGCGGCACGTCCGGCTCGTGCGGCGCGACCACGCGCGCTGGGAGCCGAGCATGATCGTCCACGAGGCGCTCCCGCCCGCGGCCACGGTGCGGCTCGAGGCGCACGTCGAGCACCGCTTCGCGACGAGCGTCGAGGGGATGCGCTCGAAGGTCGATCGCTACGCGCTCCTGTGGGCCATCCGCTTCCACGCGGAGGGACGCCGCACGAAGCCGCCTGCGCTCCAGAAGGTGGTCCACGCCGCGAAGGAGACGCTCGTCCACGGCGCGCTGTTCCGCGGGGGCCGCGACGGCGTCCGCCTCGCCGAGGCGGTCGCGCACTACCACGCGCGCAAGTACGCGCTGCTCGACGACGTGCGGCGCGGCGCGCACCCCGAGCTCGTCCGCGCCTTCGCGGAGCGGCGGTTCGCGGACGTGTACCGGCTGCTGCCGTAGCACGTCCGGCGCGCCGTTCAGCGTCGTCCGGCTTCCTCCTCGGGCCCTCCGCCCGGACGCCGCGCCGCCTGCGCGAGGAGCACGCCTCCGGCGAGGAGCGCGGCGGGGACGAGCAACATGGCCCACCAGAGCGAGGTGCGGTGCGAGACCGCGCCGACGACGAGCGCCGCCGGCGCGTCACCGAGGAGCGCGACGAGGAGGAGCGCGCCCGTCGCGGCGCCGCGGCGGTCGGCGGGCAGCGTCCGCGCGAGCGCCTCGCGCAGCGCGGCGAGCGCGACGAGCACGAGCGCGATCGCCGTCACCAGGGCGGCGAGGTACGCCACCGGGCGCCGGGCGAGGAGGGCGCCGAGGGCGAGCGGCGCGGCCGCCAGGGCCGCCCCGGGGCAGAGCCAGCGGGAAGCGCCGGCCCGCCGGAGCGCCTCCGCGAGGACGCCGCGTCCCCAGGCGGCCGCGGCCCCGGCCATGAGCACGGCCGCGCCGGTCTCGAGCGGCGAGATCGCGCGCGGCACCCCGCGAGCGCGCTCCAGGAACGCGGGCGCCCAGGTGGCGAGCGCGCCGGCCGCGAAGGCGACGAGCGCGCCGCCGGCGAGCGCGCGCCGGAACGCGGGATGGCGGGGGAGCGCGGAAGGGGCGGCGGCGACCGCCCCCCGGCTCAGCGTGACGGTGGCGAGGAGCGAGGTCGCCGCGGAGGCGACGAGGGCCGCGCGCCAGCCGAGCCGCCAGCCGAGCGCGCCAGCGCCCGCATAACCGAGCGCCGCGAGCGCGACCGCAGTGGTGACGAGGGCGCCGCCGCCGGGCAAGGTCTCCTCGCCTTCGCGCGGCGTCTGCCGCGCAGGGGCCGCGGCCGCCGAGGCG
>NZ_JALCZB010000189.1:0-1844 GCF_022690745.1 Anaeromyxobacter sp. SG64
GGCCGCGGCGCTCCACGCCGGGCTCGCCGCCGTCGCGCGCCTCTCGCTCCTTCCGGCCGTCGGCGCCTTCGCGGCGGCCGCCATCGCCGGCGCGCTGCAGGCGGGCTTCACCTTCGCGCCGGGCGCGCTCGCGCCCCGGGCCGAGCGCGTGAGCCCGATGGCGGGGCTGCGCCGCCTGCTCTCGCCGGCGAGCCTGCTCGCCGTCCCGCTCGGGCTCGCCAAGGGGGCGGTCCTGCTCGCCATCGCCCTGGCGTGGCTCCGCGCGGCCGCGCCGGCGCTCGCGGGCCTCTCCCGCCTCGACGCGCGCGCGCTCTGGGGCGCGACGCCGCTCCTCCTCGGGCTCGCCGTGCGGCTCGGGGTCGCCTACGCGCTCCTCGGGCTCGCCGATCTCGCGCTCGCGCGCTTCCGCCACCGGCGCGCGCTCCGCATGACGCGGGACGAGGTCCGCCGCGAGCACAAGGAGGACGAGGGCGACCCCGCGCACCGGTCGGAGCGCCGCCGCCTGCACCGCGCGCTGCTCGAGGCCGGCGCGGTCTCGCGGGCGACGGTCGTCGTCGTGAACCCGACCCACGTCGCGGTGGCGCTGCGCCACGATCGCGACGGCGAGGCCGCGCCCCGGCTCGTCGCGAAGGGCACCGGGCTCGCCGCCGCCCGCATCCGGTCCGCGGCGCGGCGCGCGGGCGTGCCGATCGTTCGCGACGTGCCGCTCGCGCGCGCGCTCCACCGCCTCGCCGAGGTCGGCGACGAGATCCCGGAGGAGCTCTACGAGGCCGCCGCCGCGGTCCTCGCCCACCTGTACGGCCACACGGAGACGCCATGACCCGCCTGCACTCGATCCTCACCCGCGTCCGCGGCGCCGGCGACGCCGCCTTCGCCGTCGCGGTCCTCGCCGTCGTGGTCCTGCTCGTCGCGCCCGTCCCGCCCGCGGCGCTCGACGCGCTCCTCGCCCTGAACCTCGCGGTGGCGGCGACGATCCTCGTCGTGACGCTCTTCGCGCGGGACGCGCTCGGGTTCGCGAGCTTCCCGACCCTCCTGCTCCTCACGACCCTGTTCCGCCTGGCGCTCAACGTCTCGTCGACGCGCCTCGTCCTCTCGCGCGGGGACGCCGGGCGCGTCATCGAGGCGTTCGGGCGGGTGGTCGTGCAGGGCAACTACGTCGTGGGCGCCGTCGTCTTCGCCATCCTCACGCTCGTGCAGCTCCTCGTCGTCGCCAAGGGCGCGGAGCGCGTGGCGGAGGTCGCGGCGCGCTTCACGCTCGACGCGCTCCCCGGCAAGCAGATGGCGATCGACGCGGACGTGCGCGCCGGCGCGATCGACGCGGGCGAGGCGCGCCGGCGGCGCCGGGCGCTCGAGCGGGAGAGCCAGCTGTACGGCGCGATGGACGGCGCGCTCAAGTTCGTGAAGGGCGACGCCATCGCGGGCGTCGCGATCGTCCTCGTGAACGTGACCGGCGGGCTCGTGGCGGGCGCGCTCCGCGGGATGGACGTCGGTGCGGCGGCGCGCCGGTACGCCCTCCTCGCCATCGGCGACGGCCTCGTCTCGCAGCTCCCCGCGCTCCTCGTGGCGGTCTCGGCCGGGGTCGCCGTCACGCGGGTGGCCGCCGAGGACGAGGGCGGCTCGCTCGGCGGCGAGATCGGCCGGCAGCTCGCGGCCGAGCCGGCGGCGCTCGGGACGGTGTCTGCCCTCCTCGCGGCCCTCGCGCTCGCCCCCGGCCTCCCGGCGGCGCCTTTCGCGGCGCTCTCCGCCGCCGCGGCGGGCGGTGCGTTCCAGCTCGCCCGCCGGCGCGCGCGGCGCTCCGCCGCCGTCCCCGCCGAGGCGGCCGCGGGCCCCGCCGATCCCTTCGC